>NZ_VRTY01000044.1 GCF_008017455.1 Pontibacter qinzhouensis
AAGGCAGTATGCTGGCACCGGCCTGCTGGTACTCTTCATCGGCAAAGCCACTACCTTCGCCTGCGGTAGCCTGCACATAAACTGTGTGGCCGTTGCGTACTAACTCCGAAACACCTGCAGGAGTGGCTCCTACCCGGTTTTCGTTGTTCTTGATTTCCTTTGGAATTCCAATAACCATAATAATTCGATTGTGTAGAGTGTGTAGTTTTAGCAGCTTAATGCCGTTCTCAGATGTATGCGCAAAGATACCATTTCTTCCTAAAAAAAATAGCCAGACCATGTGGCCGGGCTGTTGCTTTTTGTAACTGTAATTGCACTGGAAATGTGGTGTATAGACCGAAACGAAACTATTAGAAATGAAAAAAGGCAGCGACAAAATCACTGCCATTAGTACAAAATAAAACTATGAAAAAAACTATCTGAAAGGTACCGGCTGTGCGCCCTCCCTTAACATATTTTTTGAAGCCAGTGTTTCTACTACTGTAGCCTTTAGCGTCAGCTTCAGGTCTGGCATTATTATATCGTTAGAAATAACTGTTACTACCTCGTTTTGCTCTCTTAACATAGCTGGAGCATAAGTTAGTTCCAAAATTCCTTGTTGTCCTGGTTTAATAGCAGCCTCCGAAACTTTAAAGCTAACACAGTTGCAGGCCGACTTAATTCCTGTTATAACAAGGTCCTCACGTCCTGTGTTTTTAACAGTAAATTTGGCTACTGCTTTTTGGCCTTTTTCAAGTTTGCCAAAGTTATAACTTGTGGTTCCAACAGCCAAACGCGGCGATGCTGCTTTTTGTTCCGGCGTATAACTGGTTTTTACATCTTTTGGCCCAACCTCGCCTTTAATGAAAATAGTTTTGGTAGGAGTGGCAGCATTAGAGGTAACTGTAATGGCTTTATGAAAAGGCCCTGGGCGGCCGGTGCTGTTATAAACAGCCTTAATTACGCCGGTTTTACCTGGCAGAATCGGGTCTTTTGTCCAGTCTGGGGTGGTGCAACCGCAAGAAGGCTGCACATTTGCAATTACTACAGGCTGATTACCTACATTTTTTACCTGAAACTCGTAAGAGGCTTGTACACCTTCAGCAACTCTGCCAAAGTCGTGCGTCTCTTTTTCGAATTGAAGTTCACCTTGTGCGCTGGCATTAAAGCCTGCCATAACAAGGCAAAGTGCCATCAGGAAGTATAGCTTTTTTGTCATGCCCGTGAGAAATTTATTGTTGCAATGAAAGTACGATTTTCCCTAAATAATCAAACAAAGATATGAAAACTTTTTCAAAAAAATAGTGTCCAATACTATGCCAATTTTGTTTCGGAAGAAACCCTTCATTTGAATTTAGAGGAAATCTTCCTTACTTTTGATTTAAAACATACTTACAGTTATTAGTGAGAAAACATGCAGACTGCTGAAGCATCTATTACTCAAAAACTCAGTACCCAGGAAATTTTGAATGACTACCGTATTGGTTGGGAGAGCCGACAGGCCAGCCTGACGGGTAGAAAGGAGGTTTTTATGGGTAAGGCAAAATTCGGGATTTTCGGTGACGGAAAGGAGGTGCCGCAATTGGCGATGGCCAAATTCTTTCAGAATGGCGATTTCCGGTCGGGCTATTACCGCGACCAGACCTTTATGTTTGCCATTGGTGAGCTAACGCTGCAGCAGTATTTTGCACAGTTATATGCTCATACCAACCTCGAGGCAGATCCCTCAACAGCGGGCCGCTCTATGAACGGCCACTTCGGAACCCGCCTGCTCGATGACGAAGGTAAGTGGAAAAACCAGATGGAGATGAAGAACTCCAGTGCTGATATATCGCCTACAGCTGCTCAAATGCCACGCTTGCTAGGGCTTGCGTATGCCTCTAAACTGTATCGGCAGAACCCGGAGCTGCAGTACCTGAGCGAGTTCTCTAACAGTGGTAACGAGGTAGCCTTTGGCACCATTGGCAATGCCTCTACCTCAGAAGGTGTGTTTTTTGAAGCCATTAACGCAGCCGGTGTGCTGCAGGTGCCCATGCTCGTATCTGTCTGGGATGATGGCTATGGCATATCTGTACCATCGGAGTACCAAACCACCAAAGGCAGTATATCGGAGGTGCTGTCCGGGTTTCAGCGATATAGCAAAGACGAGCAGGGCTACGAGATTTTCAGAGTCAAAGGCTGGGATTATACTGCCCTCTGCGAAACCTACGAAGCCGCTGTGCGTGTTTGCCGCGAAGAACATGTGCCCGTGCTGGTGCACGTAGAGGAGGTAACACAGCCGCAGGGGCATTCTACATCTGGCTCGCATGAGCGGTACAAGCCACAGGAGCGCCTCGATTGGGAAGCAGAATATGACTGCCTGAAAAAGATGCGCGAATGGATTCTGGAAAGCGGCATTGCCACCGAAGAGCACCTCGACCGCATTGAGGCTGAAGCGAAAGACAATGTGCGCGCTGCCCGCAGTGCCGCCTGGAACGCCTTCGCGGAAGACATAAAAGTAGATCACGACGAGGCCATCCGATTGCTCGAAGAACTGGCTGCAGCTTCTGAACATGCTGCTGAAATAACCAAAATAAAGGAAGACCTCCGAAAAACCATAAATCCTATTCGCACCGATGCCATGAAAGCGGTTCGGAAAGCCTTGCGTTATGTGCGGCACGAGCGCAGTGCAGCCAAGCGCGAACTAGCAGGCTGGCTGGAGCAGGTAATGGGCGAGAACACCGAACGCTATAATTCTTATTTATACAGCCAGTCTGATGAGGCGGCTTTGCAGATAGAGGAAGTAAAAGCTGAATTCGACGAAAACGCGCCGCTCGTAGATGCCCGCGAAGTGCTCAGAGCCTGCTTTGATGCCATGCTGGCCCGTGACCCTCGTGTGTTTGCGATTGGGGAAGATGTAGGCCGTATAGGCGATGTTAACCAGGCCTTTGTAGGGCTGCAGGAAAAGTATGGCGAGCACCGGGTAACTGATACCGGCATTCGCGAGTGCACCATAGTAGGGCAGGGCATAGGCGCGGCTCTCAGGGGGTTACGGCCTATTTCAGAGATTCAGTACCTCGACTACCTGCTATATGCCATCCAGATTTTATCAGATGATTTGGCGTGTTTGCAGTACCGCACCAAAGGCGGCCAGAAAGCGCCTCTCATTGTTCGTACACGCGGTCATCGGCTCGAAGGTATCTGGCATTCCGGTTCGCCAATAGGCATGGTGCTGCATAGCATCAGGGGTATGCACCTGCTGGTGCCGCGCAATATGACCCAAGCTGCAGGTTTTTACAACACCTTGCTGCTGGCAGATGAGCCTGCCCTGGTAATTGAATGTCTGAACGGTTACCGCCTGAAGGAGCGCATTCCAAGCAATATCGGAGAATTTACGGTACCGCTTGGCCAACCTGAAATACTGCGCCAGGGAACAGATGTAACGGTAGTTACTTATGGCTCTATGTGCCGCATTGTGCTGGAGGCAGCCACTCAACTGGAAGAACATGGTATTTCCTGCGAGGTAATAGATGTACAGACGCTGTTACCGTTCGATATAGATCACGTAATCACCGACTCCATCCGGAAAACAAACCGGGTTCTTTTCGCTGATGAAGATGTGCCAGGTGGAGCAACTGCCTACATGATGCAGCAGGTTATAGATGAGCAGGATGCCTGGCGCTACCTAGACACTAAACCAAAATGCCTGTCAGCACACGCGCACCGGCCACCTTACGCTTCTGATGGCGACTATTTCTCAAAGCCAAATACCGAAGATGTTTTCGAAGCGGTATACAGCCTGATGCACGATTCAGACCCGGAAAATTTCCCGGTTATGTATTAATATAGATTTTAAAGTTTAGCATAAAAAGAGAAGTCCCTGCTGTTTCCGTACAGCAGGGACTTCTCTTTTTATAGAGAGACGTTTGAATTAGTTGAGTATCACTGCCGCGAGCTTTCAACTTCTGGTTTTTTATTCTGGCAAATTTCAGCTTGCGGAAACAGACCTGAAGGCGATACTAGTGGTCCACGCAAGTTGAAAACTCGCTCCATTTAAAACCACCAGCTGGAAGCTAGTGGCAGCTATGGCAGTATATTATAGTTTGCCTTTATATAAACCCATTAAACAATTTAGTCTTTCAGCAATCTAATTATTCAAATAAAACAGCCCTCCAAAAGCTTAAACAGCAATTATTGGTCAAGGGTGGACTTATTGGAAAAGGGTGATTTCGCTGGTGGTTACAATATTGCTCCTGTTCGGAACAGGCAACGTGCGGTCGTAAATAAACACATCTAATTTAATTACATCGCCAATCCGGAACAGATCCGACGTAATATCAAAGGAGTATTTTATGTCGCCTTCCAGCGGTTCTGTTCTGTCGTCGGAGGAGAGTCTCGGAAAACGGCCGCTAAAGTCGAACCCTTGCACCGGGAAAATATATTCTTCAAATCTGGACTCACCGTTTTGCTGCAATCTTTTAATGTACAGTTTAGTAATGAAGTTGTTGTAGTACGGAGATCCGAAGTTAAAAGGACGGCGCAGGTCTGCATGTGTTGTGTCAGAGGTGCGCGTCAGTCCCAGGTTTCCGTCTCCATCCTGAAAGCCAACTACAATACTTATTCTATCCCGCTTCAATCCAAATTCATCGAACGTAGATTTTTCAACACGCTTAAACTCAATGTTCGGAACCACGTCGTAAACAGGTTCTTTGCGGCAGGAGCTAAACAGCACAAGCAGCAACACGAGCGTGGCACTATACTTAAACAGGTATTTCATGCGGATGTCAGAAAATGAAGCTAAATTTACTAATTCAAACGATTAGATACCGCATTTGTTATATATTTTTGGATGGATTTTAAAGCCCAACACATCCTGCAACTCCAACAGTCCCAAAGTTTTAATTTTGAGGAAGTGGCGCTTGCTTTGTTCCGTTATCAGGCACAGCACAACCAGGTGTACCGGGAGTATCTGCAGTACTTGCGTACTGAGCCAGAGCAGGTTAAGCGATTAGAGGAAATTCCTTATCTGCCGATCGAGTTCTTTAAAACGCACCGGGTCGTTACCGGTAGTTTCGAGCCTGAAGCGGTTTTTTATAGCAGCGGCACCACCCAGAGTACCCAAAGCCAGCATGAGGTAGCAAACCTGGTCTGGTATGAGCAAATTTCAAAGCAGATTTTCGAGACTTTTTATGGCGCTTTGCAAGATTTTGTGGTGCTGGCGCTGCTGCCATCTTACCTGGAGCAGGGCGGCTCCTCGCTGGTAGCCATGGTCGATTATTTTATAAAACAGACGGGCCAAAACGAAGCAGGTTTTTACCTGCACAACCACGACCAGCTGTTGCAAGCCATCAAACTGGCAAAGCAACAGCAAAAAAAAGTGCTCCTGATCGGGGTGTCGTACGCTCTGCTCGACCTGGCCGATAAGCTAAAAGGCAGAACAAACTTGTCTGGCGTAGTGGTTATGGAAACGGGCGGCATGAAAGGCCGTCGCAAAGAAATGATTCGGGAGGAGCTGCACGCGCAACTGCAGCAAGACTTGGGCGTACCAGAAATTCATTCAGAATATGGCATGACAGAACTCCTGTCGCAGGGCTACTCTAAGGGGCAGGGGCTCTTCTGGTCGGGCTATACCATGCGCATCCTGCTCCGCGACCTGAATGATCCTTTCCACATCAGCACCAGCCACCGCTCCGGCGGCATAAACGTTATCGATTTGGCAAACGTAGATTCCTGTGCCTTTATTGAGACAAAGGATATTGGCAGGCTTCATCCTGATGGCTCTTTTGAGGTATTAGGCCGCTTCGATAACTCCGACATAAGAGGGTGCAACTTGCTTGTGAGTTAGTGCTGTTTCTGTAAATTAGAAATGTTTATAAATATTATTTATTTGCCTTTCCAAATTCAATCCTGCCAGTTTTTCGGTGATTGCTCCCAACAATCAACAATTTAACCATTAAAACATTTAGCAAGTCAAAAATTAGCAACCAACAATCTGTCTGCGTAACATCAGTTTTCAATTTACCACAGCTCAAACATCTTTCCTGCTGATTGTCCGTTAAAGGTGCCCATGGGTTACATCGTTTTCTTTCTTTTTACAGTAGGGCTTTGCCTGCTGCTTTACAGGTTTGCCACACGCAAGAGCAGGCACCGTAAAAAAGTGCTGGCTACCGAGTTTCCGGTGGAGTGGCGAAAAATTCTGCAGGACAGAGTTGGCTTCTACCACACCCTGACGGAGGAGAACAAGCCTCGTTTCGAGAAGATGGTGCAGCTTTTTCTGTCGGAGAAACGCATTACTGGCATTCAAACCGATATAGATGAGACAACACGCGTTCTGGTGGCCTCTAGTGCTATTATCCCAATTTTTGGTTTCCGGGATTGGGAGTATCAGAATCTGGGAGAGGTTATTGTATTCCCGGGGAGTATTCATCGGTTCAAAGACGAAAAAAGTGAAGCGGTCTCAGAGGTGCTGGGCCGTGTCAATCCATTCCAGAACGACCACTACGTAACACTGTCTAAACCAGCGCTGGAGCAGGGCTTTAACGATATGGCAGATCGTAAAAACGTAGGCATACACGAGTTTGCACACATGCTCGACCAGGCAGATGGCGAAATAGATGGCGTACCAAAAGCTTATATGCCCGAGGAGTTGCTGAAGCCCTGGGAGGAGCTGATGTACCGCAAAATCAAAAGTATTAAAGCCGGCGAATCAGACATTAATCCCTATGGTGCCACTAGCGAAGCAGAATTTTTTGCAGTAGTAACAGAATATTTTTTCGAGAAGCCCGATCAGCTGGCTGAGAAGCACCCGAAGCTTTACGAAATCCTAACAAAGGTTTTTCATCAGAACCCAAAGCGCCGGTTCCGGATTAATTTCAGAGAGTTGCTGAACCCTTATGGCAAACGACTTGGTCGCAACGAGTTGTGCCCTTGTGGCAGCGGAGAAAAGTACAAGAACTGCTGTTTAAGTAAAAAGGCTGCGGCGTAATTATTCTAATGAAAACAGTCTTCCAAAGGATTTTTAATGATTTTGATTCAAGGGTAACCAGGTTCAAAAACCAAAAAAAACGGCTGCTCCAGTTTTGGGGCAGCCGTTTTAAATTTGAAAGTCAATTTACGACACTATAGGTCGTGCATAAGCTTTGGCATCTTCAGCGGTAATTTCGGGGCCGCTCATAATAATTAGCCGCTCTACCACATTGCGGAGCTCCCGCACGTTACCGCGCCAGTCGAGTTGCTGCAGATACTCCAGCGCATCGGGGCTTATGGTTTTAGGTTTGGTACCGTAATCATTGGCAATATCGTTCAGGAACTTCTGCACCAGATCCGGAATATCGCCCCGCCGTTCGTTCAGTGGCGGCACATGTATCAGAATTACGCCTAAACGATGGTACAAGTCCTCCCTGAAATTACGGGCCTCAATTTCCTCTAGCAGGTTTTTGTTCGTGGCCGCCAATACCCGCACATCTACCTGAATGTCTTTATCGCCGCCAACGCGGGTAATGCGGTGCTCCTGCAGGGCGCGCAGCACTTTGGCCTGCGCCGAAAGGCTCATGTCACCAACTTCATCCAGGAACAATGTGCCACCGTTCGCCTGCTCAAATTTACCGATACGCTGCTTCACGGCCGATGTAAAAGAGCCTTTCTCGTGTCCGAATAATTCACTTTCTATCAGTTCGCTTGGTATGGCGGCACAGTTCACCTCAATAAGCGGGCCACCAGAGCGGTTGCTTTGCTCATGTATGGCACGTGCCACCAGCTCCTTACCAGAGCCATTGGGGCCGGTAATCAGTACGCGGGCATCGGTTGGCGCTACCTTTTCTATGGCCTGCTTTACACGGTCGAGGGCAGGAGAACTGCCAACCATTTCGTAAGCCTTCGAGATTTTCTTTTTCAGCACCTTCGTCTCCGTTACCAGGCTGGCCTTGTCGAGGGCGTTGCGTACGGTAATGAGCAGGCGGTTCAGGTCGGGTGGCTTCTGCAGAAAATCATAGGCTCCTTTTTTAGTCGCATCTACGGCCGTGTCTATGGTGCCATGTGCCGATATCATAATAAAAGGAGTGTCGGGCGATAATTCCATGGCTTTTTCCAGCACCTCAATGCCATCCATGCCGGGCATTTTAATGTCGCAAAGCACCACATCGTATTTTGTTTTATTGATGAACTGCAGGCCCTTCTGTCCGTCTTCTGCTTCGTCTACCGTGTAGTTTTCGAATTCCAGAATTTCTTTCAGTGTACTGCGGATGGCCCGTTCATCATCTATAATCAGAATTTTGGGCATAGGTACGTTTTATTTTGGGATAAGTATAAACAATTAGCAGCCACAAATCAAGGTGGCTGCTATACTTGTAGGTTTAAATATGTTGGGAAACAGCTTATCTGTTAAATGAGATTACGCTGTAAAGCTCAGGCTCCAGAAACGGTCCGCCAGGGTAGTGGGCCGTGTAATCGAAGTTAATCCAGAGGTCGCCATTGGTTTCGTGAAAATGAATTTTGCCGCCATTTACCTCGTCCGGAAACAAAGTCCGCACCACATACCCGATATTATCCAGGTCCTCAACCTTGCCTACTTTTACCTCGGTGTACATGTGGCTGCTGCTGATAACTACTCTGGCTTCGCCACCTATGGCCATAATCGAAGAAGCCATTAAAATAGCGTAATCGTCGCAGTCGCCGGCCAGCAGGCTAATGCTTTCGGTGGGCGGTGAGTAATAGTCTAATCCAACCGGATCGTTCACATATTTCCAATTCAGGCGGATGTGCTTAAACAAAGAGAAATAGCGTACGAGCTTGCCATGCTTGCGGTAATATTCGTCGTGGAAGTAACGGGTAGAGTTTTCTACAGCGAAATTGCGCACCACCGGGTGTGTAGGCTGCATGGCACTTTTTACCCGGCGCTCCTGAAAATAAGTGCCTCGTATAGGTTTAAAATAAGAGACTTTGTTTGTGCTGCTGGTCATGTTCACCAGCATCGCGTTATAATCAGAATAAAGATTATCAACGGAGTAGCTGGTAAACGTGCTGCTGAAAAAGATAAAGCCCACCATGCCAAAAAACATAACCACGATCAGTTTACGGCTAAGTGCCGTAATGCCAACAGACAGGATAGCCGCAATTACTACGCATAGCAAAAAGTTCATCTCATAATCGATGAAACTGACAGGCGGAATGTAAAAGCTGATCAGGACTGCCATCGGGAACACGACGATAATCTGAATAAATCGCACTAAAAATCGAGCGAGATTCTGCGGCTTTAGCTTTGACATCATGGGGCAAAAAGTTAAAGGGTACTACGGGCGCACTGGGCCTTTTTTAAAAAATAAACTATAACAGTGTCCTGCTTTTAAATGGTAACGCAAATTCCGAGCCTTTCTACTCATTTTGGCTTTAAAATTTTTAATGTTTTTTCCAGTGCCCTGGCTTCCTGTAAGTTCGCGAATTATATTTACTTCCTAAAATACCTTTGCTAACTACCAGCCGTTATTTTGATGGTTTTTTCCCAGTTTAAGAATAATATCTGCTTCATCTGCCTGGGCAAATATTACCTGCAAAAAATGGTTACCCTTGAGGCCGATAGAGGTGTTTTACCTTCTGAAGGCCCTTTTTGTTAGAATAATTTCCTTTTACCAGCCATAACTGCGCCGGTACCTGTTGCTTGTGTTCCCATAGTTTTTCCAAAACTCCAACTAACAAAATTAGCGAAACCTCTGCCATAGTACTGTTGTTGCTCTGGGGTAGCACCCTGTCCTGCTGCCTTGCTCAAAGCCTGGTCGCCTGTCTGAAAACGTGTGATGTAGTTCTATAGGCGGTTATACCCAAGTTTCCCCTATCAAAGAATTAAGACTTCAAATTGCGAGGCTAGCTACATCGCCATTGAGTCATTCAACACCAAACAACTAAAAATCTATAATCAGATTCTTCTAATAAAAAAGGCCTTCCGAAGCTAAATAGGCCTGTTAGGTGCCAAGGGTTGTAGCTGCTGCTACTGGTACTGAATGTAGAGTGGTGTAGGCTCCAGGGCCAGAATTTCGGCTGGTGTCATGAGGCGTGAACCGTTGCGGAGGTCGTTTTTATAAAAGATCTTAAAACCGCTAAACTGCACCGGCTCCTTCTGAACATACCGCCTGAAGGTATCTTTTTTTAGCGCAGGAGGTCCCCAGCCGTCCATGTGCATCACGATCTGTACCTGCTCCTTTAGCGAAATGTTCTGGTAGTTTTTGATCATGCCTTGTGTAAAGCGGTGCACGATGAGCAGTTTAGGAGGTAGCTGGTGCTCCTTTACCAGGTCTGCCAGAAACCCGCTGGCGTAGTTTATGTCTGCTGCATCGTAGCTGCCAATGCGCCTGCCAGGTACGCCGCCTTCTGGCATGGCAAACTCAGCATCGATGCCCAGGTGCACATGGGGCAAACGCAGGAACTGAGCCAGCCGCGGCAACTCCTCCTGTAAAGAGCTTCGGCCTATCTGCACATCCAGAAACACCAGCGCATCGCGTAGTTTAGCCATTTCGAGCACATCTTCAATAAGTTTATCAGTCATGCGGAGGCGGTATTTACTGCCACGGCCCGGTTGCCCCTGGGCGGTAACTACAATAAGGTGCAGGGCTGGTTTAACAGGTGTCAGGGAGTCGGCTTTTTGCCAGTTGGCAACTTCCTGGTCTAGCTGCGCCAGCATCTGCTCTGGCGGCAGCTCCCCTAAAATACCCATCCGTTTAGAGAGCGGGTTGCCATAAAACGCCACAATACGTTGTGCCGGCAAAATAGCACCCGGCAAAGGTTTAGGGCCAGGGTAGTGGTACAGGGTATCTGGTGTGGGAGCAGGCGCTTCGGCGGGCGGAGCAACAGCTGCCGCATTTGTATCGGGAGCAGTGGCTTCTGTGGGAGAGGTCTCTTCTGCTTGTTCCGGTGTTGAGTCGGTGCTGCAGGCGCTTAGCAAGGTAGTTACAAGCAGCCATACGGGCAATTGCCATGGCCACAGTATCTTTTGTGCCTGATCTTTTAAAGTGGTAGTAATATAAGGCAAGTAGGGTGGTCGCTTTTTCATGAAATACAATTAGCTGTTGTGGCAGCATCAGGTAAATAGTAACGGTAGTACCAACTGGTAAAAACCTGGTCTTCTGGTAAAACGAAGCAAACTGCTACGGCCTTACCCGCTACTACATTAATAAATTAAAATTAGAAATAAAAAATGATCATGGCGAGCTTAACTTCGCTCTTACAAGCCATTTCACGACCTCCCGCTGTTTAAAACTTTATTTGCGGAAGATACTCCATTTCAGAAAGTAGCTTGAAAAAGAGGTAACTGGTTCGCTAGATAGTAGCTGCTACATCTGCTACCCGGGTTCGCTGTCGCTGTTCAGGTATTTGTGGGTATAATGCCGTTTCAGCCACTCGCTAAGTCCTGAAAGCCCCGGCATCAGCACTCTTTCTGTTATGTTGGCCTGGTCTAGTTTATCCCTGATTTCCCATTTCAGCCTGGCCGGAATTATAACCTTGAAGTAAAGTTCCTGGTGCTGGTGCAGCCAATTACTCATAGCGGCCGTAACCTCCGACATAAGCGAGAAAAGGGCGTATTGGTGCACAATGCGTGCATCCAGCGATGGTGGCTCCAGGAACAACACAAACTCATCGGCCTGAAAATTTGCCAGTTCGCGGAGTGTTGGGCACACCGGCTGCAGCACCTCAGGCGTAAACACATTAGATCCTTCACCATCGAGTGCTTTTTTAAGGGGCATCGGCAGGTAATCTCTCGATTTTACATAGTTCACGCACCATACCACACCGTCTTCGTGGTACTTCGAGAGGTCTTGAGTCACAAAATGCAGTGCCACCAGCGGAGAGTAGGTCCAATCGAGGAGGCGGGTGGGTAAGCCGTGGTGCTGGGCCACTGCCAGCCAGTTCCAGATCGAGTCGCCGGGTGCGGCGTTGCTGTGGGCATATTTTCTGAAATTCCGCAGAATGTGCGGCTCCAGTTCGGCATACTGATCGCCAAGGCGGGTAATGCTGGTCGATAGCTGATGATTTTTGCTCCAGGAGCCCCTGTAAACGTAGTTAGAGCGGAACCGGTTAATCTTATCGTTCCAACTATGGTCAAATAAAGCAGCCTGTACCTCAGCCCAATTATTCACCACAATATCTATTCCTTCTTCCATTCTTGCGCATTGTTTTATGTGCCGGCTTTTACCTCAAGCAGCCAATGCAATCTACTCTATTTTATCGGTGATGTTTCAGAAAACAATGGCATATTCCAGCTTCAATAAAAAAGATAACTCAGACTACTCAACAGGCTGCATCCCGAATAAATTATTCTAATGGTTTTGCCCTTCAAAAGGCTTTTTAAGCAGCTAGGTGCCAAGGGTTGATTGGTAGTATGGCGTGTTTGTGTTCTTGTAAGTAAATTTAATACAGTTAAAAATCAGTATTTTACGAGAGTTTTGAATAAATACGTAATAGGATAAAATAAATACAGAATTAGCTTATTATAAAACTGTGTGCTGCTGCTGCCGTACAAATATGCATGTTTAACCAAACAAAATAAGCTATGTTTTACCATGATAAAAAGTTGCAGTACCGTGTGCGGGTCGATAAGCCAAACCCCATGTTTGCCAGAATGCTTCAGCAGGCTATAGGCGGAATAGAAGGTGAGATACGGGTATGTTTGCAATATCTGTTTCAGGCCTGGGGCAGCAGAGGTCCGGTTAAGTACCGCGATATGTTGCTCGATACTGGCACCGAGGAAATTGCGCACATCGAGATGTTGGCAACAGCCGTTGCCCTGAACTTGGAGGGAGCACCGGCTTCATTGAAAGATGAAATGGCAAAAGATAAGATGATTGGAGCTGTTATGGGTGGTATGGACCCCCGGCACATCCTCTCCTCTGGTATGGCCGCCATGGCTGTAGACAGTAACGGAGTTCCCTTTAATGGCTCCTGGGTTGTAGGTAGCGGAAATATAGCAGCCGATATGTATGCAAACGTGATGGCCGAGTCTACGGGCCGTGTACTTGCCACCCGCCTCTGGGAAGCCACCGACGATCCGGGCATGAAAGATATGCTGTCGTTCCTGATAGCCCGCGACACGATGCACCAGAACCAGTGGCTGGCGGTAATAGAAGAACTTGGAGGCCTTAAAAATGTGCACCCAATCCCAAACAGTTTCCCGCAGGACATGGAGAACCAGGAATTTAACTATAAGTTCTTCTCTACCAACATCGAAGCCGATGCCGATGTGCAGGGTCGTTTTACTTCCGGTCCATCTATGGACGGTAAAGGCGAATTTTCGGCAGTACGCATTACACCACAAGGCCAGGAGCCACAACTAGGGCCTCCGGACCCACGCGGCCATGCCCAAAAAGAGCAGATCGAATTTTATGGCGGCGACTCATTAATCGATAAGGTAAAAGGAGCACTGTAGAGAGCAACGGAACTGAAAGTATCATTTTTAATAAAGCAGCTGGTTCTTGTTTCAGGAATTACAGCTTAAGTTAATTAGCTACAACGCTGCCTTCTGAAAAAACGGATGCTCCTGATGTTCTTTCAATTTAAAGCTAAAAACAAATTTATACAGTTTCAAAAGCTGGAGCAGGCGAAATTCTGCTCCAGCTTTTTTTCGTTCTTGTAGGATGTTTGGCAATATATAATTTTATTTAAAGCTAATTCATCTGCTGCTTCAATCGAAATCAGTCTTAAGTACATCTGCAAATTCTAACTGCAGCATTTAAAAAAGGTCTAACTGCTTGCCTGCTTTTTTGCAGAAGTGGCTGTAGTTAAAGGGTTTCATGGAGCGGCCTGCCATGTACTTCTGGCGGCTCAGGCGGAACAGCCGGGCAATGGCTTCTGCAAACTTGCCCTCGCCGCTCATGCGCACGCCAAAGCGGCTGTCGTTTAATTTGCCGCCATGGCAGTCTGCTATCTGGCTCAACACTTTATCGGCTCTGTCAGGAAAAGCCTGCCTGATCCAATCTTCGAATATTGGTCCGATGCTGCCGTTGAGCCGCACCATAGTATAGGCGGCATGGCTGGCTCCGGCTGCTGCCGATCGCTCAATAATGGCCGGAATCTCATGGTCGTTCAGCCCGGGTATAACGGGCGCAACCATAACATTAACAGGTATCCCCGCCTCCGCAAGCTTTTTCACGACCAGCAGGCGCTTGGCACCTGCTGCAGTTCTAGGCTCCAGTTTCTGGCGCATCTTCTCATCGAGGGTCGTAATGCTGATGTTCACGTGGAGCAGGTCGAGCTTATTGAGTTACTGCAGGAGGTCGAGGTCGCGCAGAATAAGCCCGTTTTTGGTGATGATGCTAACCGGGTGCCTGTACTGCAGCAGCACTTCCAGTATGCGCCGCGTCAGCAGCTTTTTCGCTTCAATGGGTTGGTAACAGTCGGTGTTGCCGGCGAGCATGAGTGGCATAACCTGGTAGTTGGGGCTCTCCAGTTGCGCCGCCAGTACCTCGGGTGCGTTTTCTTTTACGATAATTTTCCTCTCAAAATCGAGGCCCGCGCCGTAGCCCCAGTATTGGTGCGTGTTGCGGGCATAGCAGTAAATGCAGCCATGCTCACAACCCTGGTAAGGGTTAAGCGAGTAAGATAAACCTATATCAGGGCTTTCGACCTTATTGATGATCTTTTTAGGATGATCCACCAGGTACTCGGTTTTGGTATTAAAGAGCATGGGTTCATCCAGGCCCTCCACATGTTCCGCTACATACTCCTGCCGCAGGTATGGGTTTGCCGGATTGTATTGTGCTCCACGCCCTTTCAGAAATTCCTCTGCCTTTATCATACCTTAAAATTAAAAAGAAAGCAGCGCAAAATCAATTAAAATACTAATTAATATAGCATTATAGCCTAAAATTACTAATAAATTTAGTTTTTTATAGGTAAAAAGTAGTGAGGCAGCCCCAGCAAATCGTCTAGCGAGAAGAGGTACTGCAGGATGCGGTGCTTGTCGTGTACCGGTAGCTTGTTTATTTCTTCGCGGCTCAAAAACGTTACTTCCTGTATCAGCTGCTGGTCTATGGCCGACTCCGGGTCTGTACCTTTCGTGAGCTGCCCGCCCACCATCTCTACCTCAAAAAAGAGCTCCAGCGCGTGCAGTGGTTCCTGTAGAAACTCGTTCACAAACAGGAAACGCTTTACCACTACCTGCAGTCCGGTTTCTTCCTCGAACTCACGAACCAGGCATTGCTCCACGGTTTCGGCGTAGGAGAGGCCGCCACCCGGTGGAGCCCAAAAGGCTTTGTTGGCAACAGTAGACTGGTGCCGTACCAGCAGCAACTTGTTTTCGTGAATACAGATGCCACAAACCCGCACACGGAGTTTATCGGCATAAATTGATAGGTTGGGGTTATTTGTTTCCATAGAGGGGTGTATGGTTAAAGTACTAATATTACCGTATTCTGTTGGTTGTACCATACAATACGCCGGAATTGTGTTCCTTAGCTGGCAAACAAGTTAATTTTATGCCTGCTATCACAATACTTAGTAGCTTTGCACATGATTAAAACCTTGAACCCTGACTTTAAAACCTCCATACAGGAAAAACTGAAGCAGCAGGAATTTATGCGTTACCTGGGTTTTGAGGTAACAACAATAGAAGAAGGCAGGCTGGAAGGTGAGCTGGTGCTGGGCCAGGAGCACCGGCAGCACATGGGCTTCGCGCATGGCGGCGTAATTGCCACGCTGGCCGATATTGTTGCCGGCCTCTCAGCAGTAACGCTGGTGCCGAAAAACCACCACGTAGTGACCGTGGAGCTGAAAGTATCGTATCTGAACCCGGGGGTGGGAGAGAAGCTGCTGGCTAAAGGCTGGGTGCTGAAACAAGGCAGCAGACTTAATTTTTGTGAGGCCGAAGTGTATGTAACTAAAGGAACTAACGAACCCTTGCTTATTGCCAAAGCCAGTGCCACCATGGCCACTATTGCCCCTGAAGCCATAAGAAGAGAAGATTAGATGAGACCCGTAGAAGCATTAAGAACCAGTTTCCCGTTTGAGCCAACCGATGACCAGGCCAGGCTGTTTGCCAAGCTAGATGCCTTTATACTGCAGAAGGAGGAAGACCGCCCAGTTTTTCTGCTCAAAGGATATGCCGGAACTGGTAAAACCACTGTGGTTACCTCTCTTGTGAAAATCCTGAATAAGTTCGGTTACAAATATGTGTTGCTGGCACCAACCGGCAGGGCGGCAAAGGTAATGTCGTCGTACAGCAGCAAACCAGCCTTTACTATCCACAAAAAAATATACCGGCAAACAGCTAACCCCTATTCAGAAGGCCTGTCGTTTTCGCGGCAGCCGAACAAGGCTGAAAATACTTTTTATATTGTAGATGAGGCTTCCATGATCTCGGATGACAGCGGCTTTGGCGAAAACGGGTTGCTGCAGGACCTGCTGGGCTATGCCTTCGAGAAAAATAACAACAAACTCCTGCTTATTGGGGACACGGCACAGCTGCCACCGGTCAACCAGGCCATTAGCCCCTCGTTAGATGCCGATTACCTGAAAAACAAGTTCAGGTGCCACGTGCAGGAAATGGAGCTGAAGCAGGTGATGCGGCAGGCTGAGGAGTCTGGTATTCTGATGAACGCCACCAACCTGCGCAACCAACTAGGCAAAGAGAAGCTGGAGATACAGCTCAGCACCAAAGGCTGGCGCGACATGTACCGTATGACCGGCGAAAAGCTCGAAGATGGCCTGCGTTACGCCTACGATAAATTTGGCGTGGAAAGCACCATCGTCATCTGCCGCTCCAACAAAATGGCGAACCTGTACAACCAGCACATCCGGCGCCAGATTTTCTCTTCAGAAGATGAAATAGGTGTAGGCGATTACCTGATGATTGTGCGCAACAACTACTTCTGGCTACCCAAAGACTCCGATATCGGGTTTATGGCCAACGGCGATTTTGTGGAAATTACCAAGATCATCAACTTCGAAGACATGTACGGCTTCCGGTTTGCCGACATCCGCCTGCGTTTTGTAGACTACCCCGATGCCGAGGAACTGGAGGTGAAAATTATGCTCGACACACTGCACACCGATGCACCAGCCCTACCTGCCGACCAAAATAAAAAGCTGTACGAGGAGGTGCTGAAAGACTATGCCGACATAACCAACAAGCGCGAACGAAGCAAAGAGCTAAAGAAGAACCCGTACCTGAATGCCTTGCAAGTGAAGTTTGCCTACGCCCTTACCTGCCACAAAGCGCAAGGTGGCCAGTGGAACGCGGTGTTCGTAGACCAGGGTTACCTGAAAGACGACATGATAAACGAAGAGTTTGCCCGCTGGCTCTACACTGCCCTTACCCGCTCATCGGCAGAACTGTTTCTGCTGAACTTTAACCCTCAACTATTGGTTAACTGAATTATACGAAAAGAAGATAAGGCATCGTTTTTGCTTAAAATTAGTATATTAGCACAAGCAAGTTTACCCAAAACTCAAACTCTCTTTTTCATGAAAAAATTATTTTTATCATTAGCATTGGCTGCTCTTACTGCTGGTGGTGTAATGGCTCAGCAAGCTCCTAAAGCACAAACTGCGACTCAAAAAGCACCAGTTACCGATGGCCTTGCGCTCACTTTTGAAGAAGCAGAATTTAATTTCGGCGATATTACGCAAGGTGATGTAGTAGAGCACGTGTTTAAATTCACGAACACAGGTACGCAGCCACTGGTTATTGAGCGCGTGGATGTGACCTGCGGCTGTACCACCCCATCGTGGACGAAAGAGCCTGTAATGCCTGGCAAAACTGGTTTTGTGACAGCTAAATTTAACAGTGCCGGTAAAATGGGCCAGCAGAAAAAAGCGATAACCGTACACTCTAACAATACCGATGGAGCTAAATATGTGTACATCGTGACCAATATCAAAGCAAAATCTACGGCTAGCGCCAACTAATAATACAGATAAACTGCTTTTGCAGTGCCTCCTAAAACAGAGAAGCCACCCGCATGCGGGTGGCTTCTCTGTTTCAAAGTAATTTATAATGTTGAGTTTATAGCGCTTTGGCAAGAGCGTAAAAGAGTGCTCCCCAACCTACAATCAGCAAGGTGCCGCCAATGGGTGTAATAGCGCCCAGCCAGGTAATGCCGGTAATGCAAAGGGTGTACAAGGAGCCGGAGAAAACCAGTATGCCCAGCACAAAGCACCAGGCTGCGACCTGCAAAGCCGGAGACTCAACCCTGAAAAGAAGTAAACCAACCGCCAGCAGTGCAAACGTGTGGTACATCTGGTATTTAACAGCTGTCTCGAAGGTATCGGTGCGGCCGCTTGCCTGTAGCATTGGGGCAAGTGCATGTGCTCCAAAAGCACCGATCATAACAGTTAAGGCGCCAAGGGCACTGGCAATAAGTAAAATAATTTTCTGCGTCATGGGTAATCGTAAAGTCAGGTTACTTCAAAACAAAGGCTCCGTAAGAGGCCATGCAAAAGTAAGCACTTAATTTTCTTTGGAAGGCCAATTTCATTAGAATAATTTACTTGTAGGTGGCTGGTTGTTGATTGTTAAATTGTTAGTGGAAAGTAGGGTATGGAAGACAAGGCAGTGTGAGCAGCTCCTGCGAGTGTCTGAGCTACGCAGGAGGGAGGTTTAGGAGAGGTGTCTGTTAATAACGATTTACAACTTCTGGAACAGGTTCGGGTAATCTGTTATCAAACCGTCTACGCCTAATTGTTGCAGCTGCTGCATGTCGGAGAGTTCGTTTACGGTCCAGGGAACTACTTTCATGCCTTTGGCGTGGCTATCCTGCACCAGTTTTGGGCTTACCAGTTTGTAGTAGGGGCTGTAGATGGTGGGGGTAAAGCCAAGTTGCTCTAAATTCCATTCCAGCGACCGCAGGTTCTCAACAAGTAAGGCGGTTTTAACTTCGGGGTACTGTTGCTGGAGCACCTGAAGCGTGCGTACATCAAACGATTGTATAATAACCCAGGGCGCAATGCCTTTCTCTTCCACAACCTGCATCAGTAATTTAACAAATTCCGCTGGCTCAGGGTGGTACAGGCCATCGGTAGCAGGTTTCGATTTAGTTTCGATGTTATAGAAGGGCTGTGGCAGTTGGTCCTGCTGCACACGTGCCTGCACGGCATCTATCAGATCGGTTAGAAGCGGTTTATATGTTTTTAGCGGCTGCTGCTCCGGAAATTTCGGGTTTCTTTTGGAGCCGGCATCAAACTCCCTGATCTGGTTGTAGTCGAGCTGGTAAAGTATATGCTTTTTCGCATCTGCTGCCGGAATCTCTTCTCCGTTGGGTTGCAGCACGTAGTCCCGGTTCATATACGGGTCGTGCGAGAGCACCACCTGTTTGTCTTTTGTAATGTGCACGTCCATCTCCAGCGTGGTTACCTGTAGTTCCAGGGCTTTCAGCATAGCCGGTATGGTGTTTTCGGGCAGCAGACCTCTGGCTCCACGATGACCTTCTTTGTCGAAGGCGGGTAAGGCAGCAGGTGCGGTGGCTGGTAAATTGTTCATAGACCGGGTACAGCTCAAAAGCGTTAGCAGCGAGAATAACAGAGAAAGATACTTATGGTTCATAATTAACAGTAAGGTAACGAACCACAAAGGTGCATGCTTCGGAGTTGCTACAAAATATCTGCTCCTATTCTTCATGAAAAGGTAACATAAGGCTCCGGCAGATTTAAGGCTGTTGCTTTTTTTACGATAACTAAAACAAAGTTCCGCAAAAAAGGCAACAGCAAAAAGCACCAGCAGTTACTACAAAGGCCACTGCAACTCAAGAGTAGCAGTGGCCTTTCTGTTATACAGATTTACAGCAACTTACATAAGTTTTAAGTACAGTTGCTTCTGTTTTAAATAATTAGTCTTCTTCGCCTTCCAGGGCTTCGATGAGCTGCTTCTCAAATTCTTCCTGGTTGTCGTATTGGGTAAACTCGAGAGTCTCGCCTTTTTCTTTCAGTAAGTTTACAATGTCGAGGGCTACAATTAACGGGTCCACTTCTTTGCCAGATAAGTCCTGAGTCCAGTTGGTTCCCATAATCAGTTCGTCGCCGTACATGCCTACACACCAGTTCTCCAGAAAATCTATGAGCGTTACCGACTCGGTCTGGTAAGTGGCCCAATCGTCTTCGGCACATGCTTTTGCACTGTCTTCATCAGACCAGAACAAGATCACATCTTCGTCTTCGTAGTCAGCTGAGGAAGATGTCGCCCACGCTTCATCTTTCGATAACCCCCATACGGTGCCAGTGGCCACAACCTCTTCTACAAATTGGTTGTACCTGGTTTCATTACTTGCTGCATCTTTTGTCATAGTGCTCTGGTGTTATGCTAATTTAAATTAAGTATTTAGTTGCTTGTTGTGTGCTAGGTTTACTTGTTATAGTGGCGGGCTCCGAAAATGCCGCTTCCTACCCGAATCATGGTGCTGCCTTCCTGCAGTGCCAGTTCCCAGTCGGAGGTCATTCCCATCGATATTTCTGTGAAATCCTGGTTGGCATGAAAAAACGTTTCTTTCAGGTTCAGGAAGCACTGGCGCAGGTACCGGAACTCCTGGCGCAGTTTATCCTGGTTGTCGGTGTTGGTGGCGATGCCCATTACACCTGTTATCCGGATGTATTTCATGGCATGGTACTCTTCTGATTGCAGCAGGGCCACCGCCTCTTCGTAGTCCATGCCGAACTTGGTGGTTTCGTCTGCGATAGAAAGCTGGAGCAGGCAGTTAATAGGTGTGGTGCGGTTCCAGGCTTCGGCACGGCGGTTAATCTCGAGCAGCAGCTTCAGGCTGTCAACCGATTGAATGGTGTTGATAAAGCTGGCGATCTGCTTCACCTTATTTGTCTGGAGGTGCCCGATCAGGTGCCACTCAATGTCGTGGGGTAGCTGCTCGTGTTTCTCTACCAACTCTTGTACCTTGTTTTCTCCGAATAACCGGTGCCCGGCATTGTAAGCTTCCTCGATGGCGGCCACTGGGTGCGTTTTAGAAACGGCTACCAGGCGGCAGGGCGTAAGTCGTAGTTTCTCGTCGAAAAACAGGATATTATCAGCGATTGTAGGCATGGTGGTGTCCGTTGTTTGATAATATGGAATAAGTATAAGTTATTTTTAAGAATTAGCCAATTTAAGCAGCTGCTTTTTTACTTCAGCCGGCTGCTTTGCCTGGTAGTTTTCCCCTGCTAAACGAATTTTAAGTGTTTTGGATAGCAACAGGTTACATTATTCAAATGAAATCGCCCTTCCAAAGCTTTTCTGCAGATTTTAATCCAAGGTTATTTGTTGCCAGATTTTTCTTCTGTAGCTGGTTCTCAAGCTTTGATCTGTTTTGCTCAGACGCTCGCAGGAGCTGCGCACGCTGCGAGGATTTCCGATCAACCATTTAACAAGTTCGCCATTTAACCACCTAACCATGTAACTATCAACCACCAGCAACCAACAATTATTCTAATGAAAATGGCCTTCCAAAGGTAAAACCAGCTTAGGGCAGTCAAGGGTACCAGGAGCTCAATCTTCCAGCACATTGGTGATAAAGGTGTTTTTCAGCAACATCCAGAACAGGAGGGTAATCAGCGCCCACTTCAGGTACACCTGGTAATAGTCTTGCGTGTCGCGGAAACGCTTTTCTGTTACTTCTGTTTTTTCATACCGGTCTATATTGGCGAAAATGGCCTGCAGAGCATCTTTGGTGTCGGCCCTGAAAAACTGGCCTTCGCCGATGCGGGCAATTTCACGCAGGCTGGTTTCGTCGAGCACGGTTTCTACATATACCATGTTTCCGTCGTCTCCTAAATCGTAAGGTACCTGACCATCTTTCCCGATACCGATGGTGTAAAGTTTTATGTGGTGCGCGTAAGCCAGCTGGGCCGCCATAATGGGGTCAAGGCTGCCGGCGGTGTTTTCGCCATCGCTTATTAGAATAGCCACTTTGCTTTTGGCATCCGACTCCCGCATGCGGTTAATGGCAATAGCCAGGGCACTCCCTATAGCGGTGCCATCGTTCGGGATCATTTTAAAGCCGATGGATTTGATGCTCTCGCGCAGGAGCTGGTAATCGGTGGTGAGGGGGGCAAGCGAGTAGGCATCGCCGGCAAATATCACCAGCCCGATGCGGTCCTGCACACGGCCGTTTATAAAATCGAGAGCTACTTCTTTGGCTGCTTCGAGGCGGTTAGGAGCAATATCAGCCAACTCCATCGAGCCCGAAACATCAAGTAAAAGCACTATATCTATGCCTTCTGCGGTTTGCTCTATCTGCTCGTTTACTTGCTGTGGCCGGGCCAGTGCCACCAGCACCAGCGCCATAAACACCATAAAAACCAGTTCGGGCAGAAACCGGAGCAGGCTGGTCCAATGCCATTTCACATCGCCCTCAAACATGGCCATATCGAGCTTATTGCGCGAACCGGCACGCAGCAGGTTCTTGAGCAAAAATATAAACGGAATGGCCAGCAGCGCATACAGCACAATCGGGTACACCCAGTCGAAGGAGTGCAGGGTGCCGTAGCTAAACCACTCCGGGCTCAGCCAATCCCAGAAATTATCGCTTAGTTTTAGCATTTCGGGTTAGTTCGCGTTGGTGTTTGTAGCGCGTTTTGGCAAAGCGGCGCAGCATGTGCAGGGCCTTGCCTGTCTCAGGGTCGGCTTCGGCCATGTTGCCATAAATGGCGCGGTCGCAGAGGCGGAGGGCGGTGTTCACTTCTTCATCATCGTTGTAGAACATCACAATTTCTTTGGTGGTGAAGGAGTTGATGGCACTGCGCTCGAGCTTGGTCAGGTAGTTCTTCCAAAGCGACACGGCTTTCTCCAGGCTCTGCCCGTAACCCGATTTTACAAAGCGGTCTACGTGCGAGTTGTAGCGTGAGGCAAAATAAATATGGTCTTTGCGTAGGCGGTAGAGTTTGTATTTCGTCAGGATGGCCTGGCCAAAAATAAACCAGATCAGGCTCAGGAAAACAACTCCGGCCACGATCCAGAGCAGCAGGTTTGGCCAGTTAAAGCGCTCTTCTACAAACAACAGCTCCGTTTCAGATTTAAACGTGAGCGGCTCCTGAACCTGTGCAACGAGCTGCTGCAGTGTTACCCTGGCAGGCTTTGCCAGCACCTGCAGCGTATCTTCGCCATCGAGTACATACACGGGCAGCGCCAGTTGCTGCAGACTGTCCGTCTCGAAGGTGCGGAGAGTGTATATGGCGCTGTCGATGCTGATGCCGGAGCGGGTATACGTCGGGAAATAATTCTTCTGAACCAGCTCAAAGGGGCTGAAATTATAGCTGGAGTCGGGCAGAATGACCTCGCGCGACGACTCGTGCCGATGCACCAGCGTGTACTGCACTAACTCCCCGATTTTAACAGTCTGGCGGTTGAAGCTGCCAATTGGCGCTGCCACCTGCTGCCCAAGCACCGGCAACAGCTGCACCAGGAACAGCAAAAACAAGAGGATATACTTACGCACTCTTTTTAGATGATTTATTTCGGAGCCGGAACAGGTTAACCAGCTGTGGCACGTAGTCTTCGTTTGTCTGAATGGCCAGGTAGTTGGCCTGGTACTTCTGGCAGATGCGCGACACTTTTTTCTGGTTCTCGGCATACTGCGTAAAATACCGTTTTTTAAATTCTTCGCCAGCGGTATTGAGCCAGATCGTGCGGCCTGTCTCCTTGTCGAGCACCGGCACAATGCCCAGGTTAGGCAGCTTCTGCTCCCGCACATCGAGCAACTGAATCACGATCAGGTCGTGGCGTTTGGCTAGCATGGCCAGTTCCTTTTCGTACTCCACATCTATAAAATCAGAAATCAGCAGAATAATGCTGCGACGCTTTATAATGTCGAGCGTGAGTTTAATGCCTGACGAGAGGCTTGTTCTGGTAGAGACGGGTTGTAGCTCGTGCAGCGCCTTTACAATGGTGTAGGCCTGCTCAATGCCTTTGGCTGGTTTTATGTACTTCTCTTTTTTATCGCTGATGCAGATAATGCCGATCTGGCTCTGCTGCCTGGCCGCCGACAGGGCCAGCACGCCACAAATTTCTTTCCCCACGTCTATTTTCTGCTGCGCGCCGGTGCCAATGGTTTGCGAAGCGCTTACATCGAGCATCAGAAACACCGATTGCTCTTTTTCTTCGCGGTATGTCTTTACAAATGTACCATGGCCCTTTGCCGATACGTTCCAGTCAATAGAACGCACATCGTCGCCGTATTGGTATGCCCTTACGTCGTCGAACTCGAGGCCGGTACCTTTAAAAACCGAATGGAAATCGCCCTGCATCTGCGTGGTGATCGCCTTGCGAATGCGGATTTCATATTTTCTCAGCTTTTGTATCAGCTCTTTCATAGCTTTACAGCATGGCGTCAGATTTTAAAATTATGACTTATTATCGTATTTTACACCCGTGAAAAGACTTTTCTACCTACTTTTTTGTATCAGCCTGATTGGCTGCGGCGAAAAAAAGCCTCAAAAGCCAGCTAATTTTATTCCTGATGAGAAAATGGTGCGTATTCTGGCCGATGTGCATACCGCAGAAGCACGTGTAGAACGCAGCCTGGCCTACCCCGATACTGCCCTGATGACGTTTAACCATTACCAGAATGAAATACTTGATAAGCATGAGGTAACAGAGGAGCAGTTCCGTGCCACCTACCGCTACTACCTCGAAAACATTCCTGAAATGGACCGGCTGTACGAGGTAATAATCGACACGCTGAGTGTACGCGAATCGCTGGCACAGGCCCGTGCCGACAGTGCCGCCAAACAGGTTGTGGCACCGACAGAGGCACCTTAGAATTATGAATGAGTGATTGTGAGAATGATTTAGGTTTGAATTATAGCTGTCAGGGCACTCTCATTTAGTTTTTTGAGGTACAAAAACGCAAAATTATTATACTATTAGCGCCTCGCCAATTTGATTGTTAGAAAATTTTTGAAGGTGCAAAAGCATTTCAAAGCGGCCAGAGGCCGGAGAATAGCCGTCACGAGCGAGGACGCTCGCGCCATGATAATTTATAATTTCTAATTTTTAATTTGGCGAAGCATTAAATTGAGCCGTCCTTAAAGTCCTTTACAGCCTCGCTCAGGTCAAGTACTAGTGTATCGGGTAGTTTAGACTGCACAATGCTGCTTCCGGCTGCTGAGCGATAGCCACCGGCACAGTGTACCACCACCGGCTTGTCGGTCGGTATTTCGTGGGCACGCTCCCGCAGTTCCGGCAGCGGAATATTAATGGCTCTCTTAAAGAACTTACCGCCTTTTACCTCCGATGCATTCCGAATATCCACAATCGTGTAGTTATCCTGGTTTTGGCTGAACTCCTCCACATTTAGTTCAGGAGTAGAGGCGTTTGCCGGGCTATTCTGCACAAAGGCTCCGCTTATCAGCAGTTCGTACCCGATTTTGGCAGCTTTTTCGATCAGCTCCTCCAGTTCCTCCTCGGTAGCAGCCACCAGGTAAAAGTTCTCTTTCGGGTCTACGATGCTGCCCAGCCAGGTTTCGAACTTATTGCCGTTCTGGATGTTGATAGCGCCTTTAAAATGACTTTTCTTAAATACCTTTTCGCCACGTGCATCTATCACCACAGCACCTGCTTCCGGCTGATAGTCGGCAGCCAGCCGGGCAACCAGTTTCAGGCTCGGTTTGTAGGCTAGAGCGCCTTGTTTGTTTAAGGCAACATCGTAGCCAAAATACTTCGGTATAAAAGGCTGGTCCTCTGTCAGTAGTTTTACAAAGGCTTCTTCGCTCATATCCTGCAGCGCGTAGTTGCTCCGTTTTTCTGCGCCTATGGTGCTGCTGTTGGCATCGCTCAAAGCTTTTCCGCAGAGGGTGCCAGCACCGTGCGCCGGGTAAACCAGCACATCATCGGCCAGTTTCATCAGCTTTTCGCGTGTGCTGTGGTACATTTGGCGGGCAAGCTCTTCGCGCCTGGCGGTTATATTGCCGGCACTCTCCCGCAGGTCGGGGCGACCCACATCACCGATAAACAGAGTGTCGCCAGTAAATACGGCTTTGTCTTTACCTTCGTACTCCAGCACAATACTAATGCCATCAGGTGAGTGACCTGGTGTGTACAGCGATTTTAGCTTTATGGCGCCAATCTCCAGCTCAGCTCCTTCATCGAAAGCCTGGTGAGGATAGTTGGCTCCTACCATGCTGTGTGTATAAATAGTGGCGCCTGTGGTCTGGTATATCTCCAGGTGAGAACTTACAAAGTCGGCATGCGGGTGTGTTTCTATTACACCTACAATTTTGGCCTTGTTGGCTTCTGCAAAATCGTAGTAAGTCTGCGGGTTGCGGGCCGGGTCAACCAGAACCACTTCGCCTGTGT
Source organism: Pontibacter qinzhouensis (assembly GCF_008017455.1). Classification (GTDB taxonomy): domain Bacteria; phylum Bacteroidota; class Bacteroidia; order Cytophagales; family Hymenobacteraceae; genus Pontibacter; species Pontibacter qinzhouensis. Next base: position 26,207 of record NZ_VRTY01000044.1, read on the forward strand.
CTTCACTTAAAATGGCGTAACCGTAATGTGCCAGGCCTTTGTCTTCAAACTGGTGAATTTTCATTTGCGCTGTTATTTTAATTTTCTCTTAAGTCCTAAAGAACTCTGATTATAGTTATAAAAGTATAAGATACGAAAAAGGCTTACAGTGATGTTTGTCACACAGCAACTGTGTTTATTTTGTCTACTTACCTGAAATCTTCAACCACTCATTAGAGCTGCCTTGCCCAGGCTTGCAACCAGTGGTTCCAGCAAAAGGTACACAATTTATTTAAATGATTTTTCCAGGTTATGTTAAATTGCTTTGCTGAAAACTCTGAAAACCAGATGAAAGGACTGTTAGAGGAAAACTGAAAAAACGCGCAATTAAAGGAATTTTAAGCAGGTGTTGGATCTGTTCTGATGAAACAAAGGTAGCTTAGTAAGAGGAATTAAGACATCTTGGGGTGTTAGCTACATGTAACTAAAGCATGAAAAGGTTACCCTTGGCGAAATTTGAATAAAAAACCTTCTGGAGGCCGTTTTCATTTAAATAATTTATAAGCTAACATGAAGTTATGTTTAATGTACCAGATGAACTTATTTGCCTGTGCTTAGAGAAGATATTAAACAGAAATTTACTATGAAGAAGCCTGAAGTTTCGGTTCGTGCTATACCAGGTTGGGTTATTGTGCTGACCCTTTTTGGCGTATTATACCTTACAGGACTTCACACAGAAGTTGTTGGGCAGGTGCAGCGGCTGTTGCTGGCCTCCGGGCTGAAGAATGCCGGTGTGCCGGAACCAGTTTCCGCTGCTGGCACGGAAACCACTGCAACAAACCATGCCGCAGTGGTTGGAGCAGGGTTTAAGCTAACTGACCTTAACGGAACAACTATAAATTTTGCAAGCCTCCGTGGAAAGGTGGTTTTCCTAAACATCTGGGCTACCTGGTGCCCGCCCTGCGTAGCCGAAATGCCAAATATCCAGCGCCTCTACGAAAAGGTAGGCTCAGATAAAATTGCCTTTGTAATGCTCTCTGTTGACAAAGGCGGGCCGGAAAAGGTGCAGAAGTTTATTCAGAAAAAGGGTTATACATTCCCGGTGTACCTGCCTGCGAGCCAGTTTCCGCAGGAACTTTACAGCAATTCTATTCCGACTACCTTCATTATTTCACCGGAAGGAGAGATCGTGGCGAAGCAGGAAGGCATGGCAGCTTACGATACGCCAGAAATGCGGGAGTTCCTCAAAAGCATGGTCAGGTAAAATTACTCTGTTTGTTTGCCTATTGCCATGTGAAGAGCAATTGCTCCTGCTGCTGAGCCCTGTTCACGTTTTGTTTAATTAAATAGGTGTCTTTCTATATTCCGAACCTGGTTTATTTTGCTGATATTGATACCAACCTGATCAACACCTTCAACATGAAACAACTATACTCAATTCTTCTGATTCTGGTAACATTTTTAAGCAGTTGTGGAAACAGCACCCTGGAAGAAGGAGAGGCCGCTTCTGTTACAGTGTCTTCTGTTATTTTTACGCAATCGCTTAACAAGGCAAAAGATCTGGCTACTGTGCAGGGTACTAAGTTAGAACTTAAAGCAGGGGCAAAAAGCGACAACTTCCGGGATCCTGATGGTAAACTCTCCAATAATTCGGCCCCGGTGCTTTTGTCGAAGGTGGATAATACGAAGCCATTTACTTTTACGGCCAAAGTTAAGCCCGGCTTTCTGGAGACATACGATGCCGGCACTATGTATGTGTATGTAAACGAGAAGAACTGGGTGAAATTTGCTTTTGAGCGGGATGAGCGGCAGCTTACCCGTATGGTAACCGTACGCACCCTCGATACGTCTGACGACAACAACCACGACGTGGTGGAAGAGGAGAGTGTTTACATGAAAATATCTTCCGACACAAAAACTATAGGCTATTATTATTCCCTAGACAAAACAAACTGGCAATTGGTACGCTTGTACCGGAATGATTACCCGCAGGAGATTTTTGTGGGCTTAAGTACCCAATCGCCCGTTGGTGATGGAACCAGCGCCACCTTCGATGACTGTTCCCTTACCGAAAGCAGCATTAACGATTTTAGGTTGGGTATATAACCGGTAAGCCTGCAAATTCTGATTCAGACAATCTGAATTATTCTAATGTTTTTGCCCTTCCAAAGCTCTTTCTTATAATTCTATCCAAGGGTACTTGATGCTATAGACCTTAGTTTACATTTTGCCCGTTATCTTTCTTGAATACTTTAAAAAGAAAGTAAAAGGCTGGGAGCACAAACAGCAGACCCACGATTAAGGCAATCAGTAGCTGATAGAGGGTGGCATAGGGAGCCTGCGTGTTATAGAAGGTGAGGTGGTTGCCATTTTTCTCATACACCAGAATAGGAAACTGAATGGCAAACCAACCCAACATAATTAAGGTAACCTGCAACCCGATAGCGATCCTCAGCAGCACGATGTTAGGGTGGTTAAAAAGGTAATAAGTAACAGGAGTTAAAAGGGCAACAGCTGCAAAGGAACCGATACTTAAGCTTGATTGAAAAAACTCGTTGAAGAGCTGATGATTCTCCTGCTCGGCTGCCAAAAATACAACCACACCTAGTATAATGGTCAGGAACAAAAATATCTTTGAAATTCTGACATAGCGTTTTTGTTCGATGGCGTAAGTGGCCTCCCCAATCAGGAACACGGCTGCTATGTAACCAAAAAGAGAAGCAGAGAACAGGCCCATTGCCAGGCAAAACAGGTTAAACCAGGGTGCTATGTACTGCTCATAAAAGCTGCCAGTATACTCCAGGTTAATGTTGCCCAGGATCATGGCACCTAACGTAATACCCAGAAAAACCGGGGTTATAAAGCTGGATGCCTTAAAGAATATGGAGTAGTAAGCATGTGTTTTGTCGTGGGTAACATCGTAGTGGCGAAATGTGAACGAGGTTCCGCGCATCACAATGCCAAGGAGCACGATCATCAGCGGAATGTGCAGTGCTACGCTAATGGTGGCATACACCAGCGGAAAGCCGGTAAAAAGAATAACGATGGCCAGAATAAGCCACACGTGGTTTGCCTCCCAAACAGGGGCTATGGCTTTTGATACGATGCGCTCACCTTTCCGGCCTGCCACCGTCTCCACAATGCCTGCTCCAAAATCGGCACCTCCCAGCAGGGTATACAAAATAAAAGACACTCCGAGTATCGTAATTATGATCAGCAGCATAGTCTATTCTGGTTTGGTTCTGGCAGATGGGTAATAGGTTTCAATAGTGGCGATCTGCCGGCGCATGAGCCCGATAATAATCAGGGTTAGCACCAGGTACACCAACGTGATCATGTAAAACGAGTACTGCAGGCCCGGCATTGGCGACACGGCATCTTTGGTTTTCATAACGCCATGAATGATCCAGGGCTGGCGGCCAACTTCTGTTACCGTCCAGCCTGCTTCTACGGCGATAAAACCGAGCGGCGTAAGCAGTGCAATAAACCAGAGCCACCATCTTTTTGCCAGCAGGTGCTTGAAACGGGCACTAAACAGCAGGTACAGAAATCCGGCAAAGGCCAGCAAGAAACCGATGCCCACCATAATCTGAAATGCGATGTGCGTTATCAGAACCGGCGGCCTTTCATCTTTCGGAAACTGATCTAGCCCGATTACCTCCGCATCGAAATCGCCGTGTGCCAGAAAACTCAGGAAGCCAGGTACGTGTATGGCATAATCCACACGCTCTTCCTGGTCGTTCGGGATGCCACCAATGACCAGATCGGCTGGTTGGCTGGTGTGGTACAGGGCCTCCAGGGCAGCAAGTTTTGCCGGTTGCCGCTCGGCAATGTCTTTAGCCGATATGTCGCCGCTAATAGGTTGCAGAAAGGCTGCCACCGCTCCAAAAGCCAGTGCAATGCGCACGGCAGTTTTATGGAAGGCATTGTTCCGGTCTTTTAAAAGCAAATAGGCATGCACACCGGCTACAGCAAAGGCAGTGGCTACAAAGGCAGCCAGGGTCATGTGCAGTGCCTGCGTAAACCAGGCATCATTAAACATAGCGGCTACCGGGTCTATGTTGGTAGGTTTGCCGTCTTCCCAGGTAAAGCCGGCGGGGCTGTTCATCCAGGCGTTAGCCGAAATCACAAATATTCCCGACATCACACCCGAAATGCCAACAACCACCCCCGACAGCCAGTGTACCCATTTGTTGAGCCTGTTCCAGCCATACAGAAAGACCCCGAGAGCAATCGCCTCCACAAAAAAAGCAGTGCCCTCCCAGGAAAAAGGCATGCCAATAATAGGCCCTGCATGTTCCATAAACCCCGGAAAAAGCAAGCCAAGCTCAAAGGACAAAACAGTGCCTGACACAGCACCCACGGCAAAAAAGATAGCCACGCCTTTCGACCAGGCTTTGGCAAGATCGATGTACACCTGCTCTTTCGTGCGGAGCCATTTCCATTCGCTGTAGGCCATTAATATGGGCATGGTCATGCCGATGCAGGCAAACACAATGTGCCAGCCAAGCGACACAGCCATTTGCAGGCGGGCTGCTAAAAGATCGTCCATAGGTTTGGGTGTTAAGGTAAAGGTGCGCTAGAAGTCAGTAAATTACGAGTAGCCGCCTTATTGTTTTCTTGCCGGAAAGGTACAGGTTTTATAAGAGAAGTGTAAAGGGAATGCTGGAAAAAACTAACAAAAATGCTGTAATCTTAGCAGTGCTTTCAGCTATAAAGCCATTATTACAGTTGCTGCCTTACTTCTGAAAAGTAATTTTGATTAGCTACTAAACTATTGTTTCGCCAGATTAATTTTCAGGGTTCCATGCTTCTGCAAAGAAATTTTATGGCAGCCAAAGGTCGCGGAATAGTCGGCACGAACGTGGATGTTTTCTCCATCATAATTTCCAAAATCTAATTTTTAATTTTGGGAAGCATTAGGTGATAAACGAACTGCAAGAAACAAAGAAGCCAGAAGTAGAAGCCTGAAAAATTAATGTAAAATTTACTTCCATCTGGCAACATTCTTTTAGCATTGGCGTACATATATTCAGAAGCCAGATTCAGATTTATTTGGAACGGCTTTAAGGAAAAGGACACGAATAGTGTCCTTTTCTGTTTTATGGGCTTCTCCGATTTCGTTTACATCAGCTTGCTGCCATTCGGTACCGGCGCTGCAGGTTGGGCCAGCACAATGTGCTTATTTTCATCTTCGAAGCCTGTTACCAACACTTCAGATATATACTTGCCTATTTGTTTATTTCCCAGGTTCGTGACACAAAGAACCTGCTGGCCAATGAGTTCATCTTTTGTATATAGGGTGGTTATTTGAGCACTCGATTTTTTGATGCCCAAAGGCCCGAGATCTACAGTAAGTTTATACGCAGGCTTACGGGCTTCCGGAAAATCTGCTGCTTCTATAATAGTGCCCACCCGAATGTCGGTTTGCTCAAAGTGCTGCCAGGTTATTGTCTGCATAGTTTTAGAATAACGGTTTGGTTTTAGATTAGCCGCAACTTGCCAATGGTGAGTTTTTTAGCTCGTTTGAGCAGGCAGAAGTGCAGCCACCAGGTAAATGAATAGACAAATTAACAACAGATCATCAACAATTCCAGCAAAGCAGCCGTAATCCAATGCAATAAACATCTAATGCTATTTCAGCGTGTAACACACGTTCTGCTCCTTTGCAGACGCAAAACAACATAAACTATGAAAAGAGAATCCGGAGCAACCTTACCTGTTTGGGTCGAGAACATTCAAATGCCTGCCACCACTTCTTTACAGGATAACATTACCTGCGATGTATGTGTAGTGGGAGCTGGCCTGGCTGGTATTACCACAGCGTATTTACTGGCCAAAGAAGGTAAACGTGTAGTGGTAGTAGAGGCGAAAAAAATTGGCGGAGGCGAAACCGGCCGTACCACCGCGCACCTCTCCAATGCCCTCGACGACCGTTTTACGGAGCTTATCAGGCTTTTTGGAGTAGATGGTGCCCGACTAGCCGCCCAAAGCCATGGCCAGGCCATAGATAAAATAGAGGAGATCGCGAAAGACCTGAAAATAGATTGCGATTTTGAACGTATTGATGGTTACCTGTTTGCAAACAACCGTGAGGAAGAAGATGCCCTGACACAGGAGCTTGAGGCGCTGCAACAGATCGGCTGGCTGGATGTTGTGCTCCGGAAAAAATGCCCCGTACCTACTTTAACAGCGCTGCCTTGCCTGCACTTCCCGAACCAGGGCAGGTTCCATGCGCTCAAGTACCTGGCAGGTGTTAGTGCCGCTTTTATCGACGCTGGCGGCCAGATATTTACCGAGACCAAAATTGTCCGGCTCGAATCGGGGCCAGTGGTAACGGTGGTGTCTGATCAGGATTTTGCTGTTTCGGCAAACGAATTGGTGGTGGCTACAAACTCACCGGTTAGCAACATGTTCTCGATGCACACCAAGCAGGCACCCTACAGAACCTATGTGGTAGCTGCTGAAGTGCCACGCGGCCAAGTGCCCGATAATCTGTACTGGGATATGCAGGACCCATACCACTACGTGCGTCTGCTTCACGGAACAGATAAAGCGAACGAAAAAAAGAAAGATGATGAACAGGCAGCAGTAACAGGTACCGACCTGCTGATTGTAGGAGGAGCAGACCATAAAACCGGTCAGGAGGAGCACCCGGAGAAACACCTTGCTGAGCTGGAACGTTGGATGCGCCTGAAGTTTCCGATGGTAGGGGAGTTGCGCTATAGCTGGTCGGGGCAGGTAATGGAGCCTGTAGACGGACTGGCCTTTATTGGACGGAACCCCGGCGATACGAATAACGTGTACATTGCAACCGGCGACTCCGGCCACGGCATGACGCACGCAACCATTGCAGGCATGCTCATAACCGACCTGATTATGGGTCGCCCAAACCCTTGGGAGAAACTATATGACCCTGCCCGTACCAACCTGAAATCAACCGGAGAGTTTCTGAAAGAAAACATAAATGTAGCGGCACAATTTAAGGATTATGTAACTGGCGGAGAGGTAGAAGACCCGGCACACGTAATGCCAGGCACAGGCAAAATTATGCGCAAAGGCATGTCTAAGGTAGCTGTTTACTGCGATGAGCAAGGGGTGCAGCACCAATGTTCTGCCGTATGTACACACATGGGCTGCATAGTAAGCTGGAACAACGTAGAAAGCTCCTGGGACTGCCCCTGCCACGGCTCCCGCTTCGACCCGTTTGGCCGCGTTATAACAGGCCCTGCCACCAAAGACCTCGATAAGCTGGAATAGCAGGTAAGAGTACATCAAATTATTGTAGTGCATAACCATAAACCATACGGGGTATCTATTTAGATTACCTAAAGTATACTGCAAGCTCGCGGCAGCGATATTTGTATAGGAGTAGAGATGCCCCGTAATAGGTTATAAACTCAAATTATTCAAATGAAAATAGCCTTCCAAAGGTTTTATAGCTGATTTCTGCCAAGGGTTATTGAAGGGAAAGACAAGGTCCCGACTCTCCGGAATTAGAATTTTAAAACGATGGAAATCGGTACACGAGATTTTTTTCCTCCTGTTGGAATTGAAAAAATCCCTCCTGTGCAAAAAGTAGTGAAAGCGCTTAGTTGTAGTTTATGGTTCTTGCCCACAAGATCCCTGCGGGATGACAAAGGGGGGATGATGACCAACATGAGAGAAAATCCTAACCATAGGTTTTACTTTTTCAACAGATTTTGCACAGGAGGAAAAAATCTAGCGTTAATTCCAGAGAAGTTTTGCCACAGTTTATAAAAAGGCCTGCCAGAATTCTAAGAATTGATCTGGCAGGCCTTTTTGATTCTTGTTCTAAATCTAGATAAAACTGCAGGCGGCTTTTAGACGCTCGACCCCATAACTCAGACCCTTGAAAAGCTAAAGCCCTTCCGAAAGCATTTTTGCTTCGGAAGGGCTTTTTCATCTGAATAATTGCAGGAGTGCCTAGCCTTCTTTTAGAATGGATAGCCAATGGCAATATTCAAGGTCATGCCAGTGTCGCCGGTAAAGCCGAAGTTAAAGTCTTTAATCACGTTACGCTCGCCGGGCGGCAGGTAAGGTACGCGCACCGGAATACCAAAGTCTAACCTGATCACGAAGAACTCAATATCGACACGAACGCCAACACCTGTACCCACTGCCAGTTGGTTCATAAAGGTACTGGTGTTAAAAACACCTCCCGGCCGGTCAACTTCGCCAGTTGTAGGGTTAACCGTTTCGCGCAGAAGCCAGATATTACCTGCATCCACAAACAAGGCTCCTTTTACAAATCCGAATATAGGGAAACGGTACTCTACGTTGGCTTCCAGTTTAATATCGCCGGTTTGGTCAAAGAACGAGAAAAGCAGCGAATCAGGTACATCGTAAGTGCCCGGACCAATACTACGTGGCCTAAATGCCCGGATACTGTTCGGACCGCCAATCGAAAATTGTTTTACATAAGGCATGGTGCTGGAGTTGCCGTAGGAGAAACCTACACCTGTAAGCAGGCGAGTAGCAATCTGGCTGGATGCACCTACCTTCATATAATACCGGAAGTCGTTCTGGATGCGGCTGTATTGCGAATATGCCTGCCCGAACAGAGTACGGGGCGCCTCTTCTTCAGGGCTGTCGGCGCCTGTAAGGCTTTGCAGAGCATTCACCATGTTACCAGATACATCTAACGAAACATCGTTGTAAAACTGGTGTTTACGCTCTTTTATGGCCTGGTTGCTATAGGTAAACCGGTACATGGAGCCAATAATGAACTGTTCTTCGAAGCTACGTTGCAGCAGCCGGTTATTTGCCAGTATTTCCTCGAAAGCTGGCTGCGTTCTGACAAGCTGTACGTACTGCAGGTTAATGGGCGTGATTTCGTGCGTAATGGTTTGCTTAGGTCTCCAGTTGTAGCCATAAGAGGCATTGTAGGAGTTCATCTGGAAAAAATTAACCCGGTTCAGAAAGTTAAAACCTACGTTAATACGGGTTTTGGGCACAAATTCGGTACGTAAGTTACGCATTCGGAACGGCGATACAATACGCGGAATGATCAGGTTCGTCTGCACCCCCAACTCATACGAGGTCAAATTTGAATTCAGGTTTTCCTCACCGGTTTCAGGATTTTCGCGGTCGGAGCCTCTGCCACCCACCAGGCTCTCGAAAGTACCGGTAAAATCCACAGTCAGTAATTCAGAGCCTTTAAAGGCATTCCGGTTCCGGAAAGAAGCGAGCAAGCCCGGACCAGCAAAGCCATTGGTTTTATTCACCATCTGCGCCTCCATCCGCAACGATTTCTTAAGAGCAGGAGTGAGGTAGAGAAAGGCATCTAACCGATCGTTGGTGGTGGTATCGGGCTGGTACTCCAGGTTCACGAACTTGTATGCAGGTAAGCCCATCAGGCGGCTTACGGTCAGGAGCTGGTTCTGCCGGGTGTACAGGCTGTCCGGGTACAGGAAAACGCCTCTGAGCAAGTGCTTTGCCTTTACATAGTCCTCGCTCGGTATGTAACGGTATCCGCGAATGTTCAGGGTGTCGTTTGTACTGATGCTGTCGTTCAGGAAATAATCGGCATGAATAAAAACGTCGTCTATCTTATAAGCCTGCAGTGTTCGGGGTGGTGCCGCACTTTTTATTCTAACCAATACATCAGCCTTTCTGTCGCCAGCCGTAGTGTCTACACTAAAAATAAGCAGGTCCGGACTGAAGTAGAAGTAGCCTTTGTTCTTCAGTACGGCATCGATGCGCACACGCTCCTGCGTCATGGTCGACAGGTCGTAGGGGTCATCGGGTTTTAGCAGCGATTCCGCCTGCGTCTGTTGAATAGCTTTATGTATCGGTAAAGAGTCGTCCAGGGTGTAGGCTATTTTACGGATGCGGTAAGGCTCGCCTATGTTTGCTGTCCAGTTAATAGTGGCCTTTTTCTTTTTGATGCTGGTGTTGCTGCTGACCTGGTTTACAAAGTAACCTCTGTTGTGCAGGCGGCTGCTCATTACATCGCTCACGGTGTTGGTATCTACTTCGGAGAGAAGCACGGGCGGCTCGCCTAGTTTGTTCTGTATCCAGTTGCCAAGGCCTTTTTCTTTTTCGGTGTAAAAGGCATTATAGATCCAAAGCTTTGGGCGGAGGCCGAAAATGGAAGCGTTTGGCTTAGGGCGTACCGTACCGCTTAACTCAGTGGCTAGCGCCGAAGAGCGTTTACTGCTATCTTTTTCGTCGTTTACTTTTATTTTAAAACCGGCAAACAGGGCATCGCCTTCCGGAACGGTTTTGGTGCTGCTGCAACTCCAGAAAAGGAGCGTGAGCAGCAACAAACTTGCAAATGAAAAAGATGAACGAAGTATTTTTGCTGACATAAATTAACTATTCTATAGCCTCTGTTTTAAGTTTCTGGGCGCTTTCTTTTCTTCTTTCCTCCATTTTCTCCTGGCGTTTCTCCACATTTCTGAAAAGATCTGCAAAGTCGTCGTACTCGCGTTCAAAGATGAGCGAAAGTCCTGTTGCCCGCACATCGCCTTCGAGGTAGCCCTCATACTGGTTGCGCTGGAAACCACGCACACGCAGCCTGCCATCTTTGGTAATGGAATACTCCACCGATACATCGCCACCGAAGCCGCTCATAGAGTTGGTGTTTTCTGACTGGCCTTCTATGCCGATGTCGGTACCTACCCGCACTGTTAACCTGTCGTTCAGGAACTGCTGGCGCACCGCCACATTCAGGTCGGTACGGCCCTCAGCAGAACCTGATGAGTAGTCTTCGTACGAGTTTACACCTACTTCGAGGCCCAGGCCACCGGCATAGCGATCGGTGAGGGCATTCAGCTGATCAGTCATAACGGAGCTTAAGCTGCCTCTTGCCGAGGCTGCCAGGCTGCCTCCTGTGCTGGCAAGTGGGTCTAGTGCCATAAAGCGGCCAAGTACGAGTAGCGAGAATACTTGCTTGCTCATTTCGTTTTCATCCTGGCGCAGCACGGCCAGTTGTTCTGTCACAAGAGCACCTACACCGCTTCCGCGTTCCTCTTCCGGCAGCTCAATGTCGAATCCTATTTCTGGCTTCATAATTTCGCCGGTTACAATTACCTGCACCTCAAACGGAAGCTGGTTGCGCCAGGCAGGCTGTACTTGCCCTTGGGCCTGGTCCTGCAGTAGCTCCATAGGGGCAGTGCGTACGTTGTATATGGTGGTAATGTTTACATCTGCATAGAGCGGGTCTCCGGTCCAGGCTATGTAGCTGCCCTCTGCTATATCGAGTTGCCTTGACACCAGGTCGTAAAAGTCCATGCTGTACTGGCCTTCTGTAATCTCATAACGCCCCGACATGTTTATCTGTCCGCTTGGCTGAATACCTATTACCAGCGGGTCTGCGTTGCCTCTTACTACCAGATTATCGCCGGTGGCCGGATCTATGATAATGGTCATCGGGGTAGCATCTGTTACTTTAAGCGATACATTTATGTCGGCACCAACAAAACCAGTGGCTGTAGAGTCTTCCAGTTCGCGGCCTACAATGGCTGTCAGCGCATCGTTTAGTTGTACAAATTCTACAATGCCTTCTCGCTCGGCTGCTCCTGCTTCATCTGCCGGAATAACCGCCGTAAAGTCAGAGCCATCCAGCACCGACACATTCAGGTCCAGCACAGGGTGCGCCATGTCGCCGGTTATTTTGGCATTGGCTCCTAAAAGTACTGTTCCATAAAAGAGGTCGTTATCCTGTGCAGTGGAGTTCATGGCCAGGAAGCGGTCTGAATTAACGCGCAGGTCAAACTGGTAGTCGAGGTAATCCTGGGTCAGAATATTCCCTTTCACGACCATGGTATTGTTGAGCGAATCGGTGAGTGTAAAGTTCGGGAAGTTAATGCCTTGCTCGTTAAACACCAGCCGCTCGTTCTGCAGCCTGTATACCGAGTTGAGCATAGCTACATTAAACTGTGCCTGGTTAAAGTTCAGGTCGCCACTAATGTTAGGGTCGTCTACGGTGCCGGTTATGCGGAGCCTGCCACTGATGTTGCCGCCCATATCTTTTACCATGCCCATGGTAAAGCCCTCTAAGGCCGCCAGGTTTATACTCCCAATGTTGGCATCGAGGTTAAGCAGGCTCTCATTTGGCTGCGCCTCGTAGAATCCGGTTATCTTCAACTGGTTACCATTGCCAGTTAGGCCAGCCTCTAAATTATAGCGTGTGCCATCGTCGGTACTGGCAAGTACGCCAATGTTGCCTACAGGCACACCCATATATGCCAGATCAGAGAGCGTAATATCAGAAGTGAAAGCCATGGTGCCTTCCATCAGGTTTCGGATAGTAGCTTCGCCGTTAATGATACCGGCAATCATACTGTCTTCCTGCTGAAAAGACTCCATCAGGTAAGCAATATCAAAGTTTGCGAATTCTACTTGCAGTGGCGCGTTGGAGGTGGCCTCACCAATACTGTTCACAAGCAGGTAGCTATTGCCGCGTTCCAAACGAATATTGTTGGCATAGAGCAGGTTGGTGTCGAACTGCAGGTAATTTTCTTCCGGAACGGTCCACCTGTCGCCGTTTATTACCAACTGGTCCTGGGCAAAAGAGAAACGGTAGCCGGTATCGAGGCTATTAAGCAAACCACCGATTACAAATTGCTCGTTGCCGTTGTTCTCCGATATAGAGAGCCTGGTGCTGATGTCGTTGTCGCGGGCAGCACCATCGAGGGCAATGTTCTGCACCATTAAAGCCGGTGAAGACAGCTCCTGCAGGTTAAGCTGGTACCCTAGTTGCTCCCGGTTACCTCTTACCTGCAACGATAGGTTCTTCAGCACAAAATCGGTATACTCTATCAGGCTGATGGCGGCATCCATGTTCAACTCGTTCGTTTGGCCATTGTAGGAGGCCGTAATCGGACTGGTTATATTCAGCGCCTCCAGGTCAGGTACAAAGGCTGTTATCAAATCGGTGCGTTTCAGATTTATCTCTACTGTAAAATCTTCCAGGTTCGAATCAGCAGGGTAGGGTGGGTCCGGGTGCAGGTCGAAGAAGTTCGAGAAATGTTTTTCGAGGGCAGTAGGCAAGGTAGCCAGGCTGTTCCGGAAACGCATGTTGGCATCGAGCAGGTTAGAAGCCACCTGCAAGGCCACCCCCGGCCCTGTCTGATCCAGGGTCAGGCCGAGTGAGTCTATCGGGAATGTATGCTGGTTCTGGCGAATCAGGAAATCGCGCATCTCCATGGTACCGCTAATGGTGCTGGCATCTGCCCCTCTGAAATTGCCTTTCACATAGCCTTTCATAGCCAGGTCGTCGGGGTACAGGTTCAGTGCCTTCAGGTCCACGCTGTCCAGTTCCAGGGTAAAGGCGTAGGCAGGTTGTTCTGCATTGCGCATGTTTACATCCGCATTCAGCACAAAGTCCAGGTTCTGGTCTTCGGAAGTGGCATTTACAGTATAGATGTTCTGGTTAATGGTGGCATTTGCCAGTATGTTGCTGTAGGTATAATCGTTGTAGTTAAATTCGCGGATGTTGGCTTTCACCTGTGCCCGCATGGTTTCAGGGTCCATGCCGGTGCCGGAGGCTGTTAGTTGCATACTTACACGGCCAAGCCCCAAAGTATCGATCAGTATCTGCCCCAGGTCGAGCTGGTTTACGTTTACGGTGGCTCTGAATGGTTCTGCACCGGCAGGGCCAGGTTGCATGTCTACGTTGGCTGTAATGTTACCGACAGAACTTCTGACATTGGCGTCCGCATCGAAATTGGTGAGAGTGCCGCGGTAATTGCCCGTCATGCTGATGGTGTTGGGTATGCGTATATCAGGAGGTAACACCCCGGGAGGGCTCAGAGCCTGTACATCGGTGCGGGTGGTGGCAAACTGGTTTATGCGCAGGTTTAGGTACATGCGGTCGGGGTTCATGGGGTTGCGCACGCTGCCACTAACATCGGCGCGTGTACCTTGCAGGCCGGCTATTTGCAGTTTGTTAATGGTTACCACATCGTTCAGCGCGCCGCTTGCCTGCCCATCAATACGAATGGTAGAATTGGCTATTTTGCGGAAAGCAGGATCTACGGTAAGGTCGGGAGCAAAGAAGCCTACATCTTTCATGCCGATGCGGCTGCCCTGCAAGTCGAGCGAAAAGGCTAGGAGCTCCGGGTTCTCGGCCACGGCATCTAACGACGGGTAACGCACCACCAGTTCAGGACCGAAATTGCTGTTGTCGGTTTGCAGGTCGAGATTAGTAAGGCTGGCGCTGGTAGAGTCTACCCGTATGGCTGCCTGAAAGTTGTTAACTCTGAAGCCGCTTTTCTCCGCTAACTTTAGCTGATTTAGGTCTATTTCGATCTGATTCTGACTGAAGACAAAGTTCTTCGCATTCAGCTCAACATCTTTAAAGAGCAGGTGGTCGTAATCCATGCCGCGTGGCTGGGCAGGTGTGTTAAAGTTATCGAACTTCACCTGCAGCCCCGATATATCCATTTCATTCAGGTCTATTACCCAGTTAACAGGTTGCCCCTGCGTTTCTTCTACCGTTTCGTCCAGTTTCTCGGCGGTTCTGGCCGGGTTCACCGACAGCGAATCGGCGGATTTATATTTTTCCTGCACGTATACCAGCGAGGTGTTGTGCAGGTCGAAACTCTTCAGGTCAATTTTGGCATTTGGTATATCAATGTCGTCGGTTACCAGCTCCGAGTCACCTAACTTTAATTCAATTCGTTGGTTGGCTACCTGGCTATGGTAACTTAGGTCAATGTTCTGTAACTGCACCCGGTTAAGGCCGAACTGCATTTCAAGAGGCTCAGATTCCTCTGTTTCAACAGGTAACTTGGTTTGTATAAAGCTGAAGGCGGTGTTGCGAAGCTCAATTTCATCTACCCTGTAAATTTCATTTTCCAGGTCCAGTTCGTCCATGGTTGTCAGGAACTTACCGATGCGGCCTTTTATCAGGTTGCCGCCTGCTTCATCTCTAAAATCGAGGTAAATGTTTTCCAGGTTAATCACGTCCAGGTTTAATTTCATGGCCGTGGCGGTGGTATCTACTGGTGCAGTGGTGGTGTCGGAGGCGAAAGCTTCCATTATAAAGTCGAAATTGGCACTGCTGTCGGGCCTTATATGGACTTTGGCGGTGGCGTTCTGCAGGTCGATGGTGCCGATGTTTATTTCGCCTTTCAGAAGCGAGAATATTTTCAGGTCTACCCCCAGGCGCTCGCTGTACCAGAGCGTATCTTGCTGCTGGTCTTCGAGGTATACCTCTTTCAGCACAATAGAATTGCGCCAGTCGGTGGTGAAGCCGCCGATTTCTACACGGGTGTCTAAGGTTTTGGCCAGGTATGAGGCGCCTTTCTGGGCGGCAAAATGCTGTACCTGCGGGAACTGTAAGGCTACGATGATCAGTACCAAAAGACCCACAATAAAGATCAACAGCCAAAGCAGGATCTTCAAGAATACTTTTCCGATATGTTTAGCAGAAGCGATAGGAAGTCGATGTTTAGTTTCTGAGTTGACTTTACGCAAGAATCGGCAGAAGGATAGGCTGTGTTTTAAAAAGTAACTATTTTTAGGACTCAAATATTAGAAAAATTGGCTGAGTAAGGGCTGGAGGTGGTTGAGCTGCTGGTAAAAAAAATGCCCGAACCAGCTTTTCTACACGATAATTCACAAAAAAGCGGTAACTGCCACATCTATGGCAGTTACCGCTTTTTTGTGAATTATTCTAAGGGTTCCTTTTTAGAGAAACTTCAGAAAATAGAATTTTAGTTTATTTCCAACACAAATTTTAAGGCTTAACCCTTGGCACTCAGAAGCCTGAAAAGCTTTTGAAGGGCTATTTTATTAGCATAATTCCGCACAGCGCACTATTAGCCATAAATTTCGTTTAGCAGACCCGCCAGCCTTACACCGCCCTGCAGCAGGCACTGTTGCACGGTGCCAAAGTGCTCGTAAGAATAGCGGTAGCTGAGTTTGTTATCGGCTGGTAAGTTATAAACGGCGGGCCGGAGCGGCATTGTGCCATAAGCCCAGTCGCGCACCGAGGTTGCCTGCCACTCCTTTACCTGTACTTTGGCTGGTTTGCCTAAAAAATGGGTAAGCTCGGTGTAACTCAGGTTTTTACCGTCTATCATGTCGCTGTCCCATACGCGGTGCAGGTTAGAGGGCTGTCCGAACCAGGTTACTTTAACGGCATTGCCGCCCTGGTCGTCTTTTCCGCCAACGTGCATGGGCTGGTGCAGGTCACCGACAAGGTGCACCAGGTACTTCAGGTATTCCTGCTCGGTTTGCCGCGGCAGGTTACCTGCTTTCAGGGCAGCCACAATCTCTTCAATTTTCATAACGATGTCGCCATTCGGGTTTTTCGTGGTTTGCTCGTAGGTCATGCCATCGGGAATGGTTACCCAGTGCCAGTCGTGGGTGTGGTTGTAGGCAGCATCCGATTTAATATCATCCATCCAGTTCGATACTTCAGCCAGCGAATTGTTTTCCAAAACAGCCATTACCTTTTTCAGAGCCTTTTTACTCAGGTGCTGTTCTGCCACCAGCCCAACCGCTCTGTGCCCGTTTTGTCCCCAGGCAGCTGCCTGACCAATAGCCACTACTAACACTAAAAAGATGCTTACTAACTTTTTCATTTCAAGATTAAATTTGTACTAAAATTCCCCGGCCTTTAGATGTGCCGCTGGCCGCAAAGGTAAAAGTAATTCAGAAGTAAAGCCTTTATTAAAATGTTAGGAAATAAATTATTCTAATGAAACAGGCCTTCCGAAGCATTTGAGGTAAATTTTAGTCAAGGGTACTACTTCTTATCATCGAACCGGATGCCTGCAGGTATAGCTACTGCTAAGTTATTTTCTTTTGGCGGAATAGGACAGGAGTAGCCGGCGGCGTAAGCGCAGTAGGGGTTGTAGGCCTTATTAAAATCGAGCAGCATGGTTTCTCCTTCCGGAATGGTTAAGTCGAGGTAGCGGCCGCCGCCATAGGTGGTATGGCCGTTGGTTTGGTCGGTAAAAGGCAGGAACAGGTGGTTGCGGTACTGCTCTGTTTTGCGCAGAGCCAGGTTCTGGTAAATGTTAAGTATGTGGGTTTGCCCGTGTAGCTCAAAAGTGAGTTCTCCATATTTTACATATTCCGGCAGCCTGTCTGTAGAAGTTTGCATTTTAAAGACTGGTTCCTGCGCGGTGCGTTTAAACCGGGCCTGCACCCGGTAAGCAAGGTCAATCTCGAAAAATGTGTGGCCGCTAAATTGTGTTAGTTTTTCTGGTGGTAACGGCGATTTTTCAGGGTCTTTGTAGGCCTCGTTCAGTTCCTGCTGGTAGGCCAGCAACTCCTGTACAGCTGTTGAGTCGGTTTGGCCAAAGGAGGGGCAAATGCAGGTAAAGGCAAGTAAGATTACGAGAAGCAATTTCATGTATAGGTTATTTCGAAACAGGTTTAAGGGAGCTTGTATAGTAGTTCCGAAGGTAAGCAGTTTGGACTTAATTTTTGCTAACTACCCTTGGCACTTATTTCCTCAAAAACCTTTGGAAGGCTGATTTCATTAGAATAATTCAATACTAAAGTAAAAATAAAGCGGCCGCTCCTGCCTTAGCAGAAACGGCCGCTTTTTAGTTGCCATGTTAAATTTTAATACGGCTTGGCCTCATGCGATTTTTCCTGGGCATCCTGCACACCTTCTTTGGCAGATGTGTTGCCAATTGGGCCATCGGTACCTTCGGGTTCTTTCATCATTTTCATTTTCGCTGTAGCCTCTTTTATGCCTTCTGCTACTCTGCGGCCGTAGTCTTCATCGGCCTGAGTAAAGTTTTCAATCATTTTATCCTGAATGCGCTTATCGGCAGCAGCCAGCGTGTTCGAGAGGTTCATGATCAGCTCATCGCGTTCCCAATCTTCGAAATTGCGATAGGTTTCGCCGGCTTGCTTAAAGTCGTTGGCGCGCTCTATTTTTTGGCGTACCAGGTTGGCTTCGTAGCGTGGCGTATAATCTTTGCCTGCTTTAGGTGCTTCTGATAGCCCACCTAAGGTGCTTGGCTCGTAGTTTATATGAATGTTCTGGCCTTCAGCAAAATCTGTTTTGTAGGCCATTTGTCCGCCGCGCTGGTTCGTGGCTACTTTGGTACGAGGTGCGTTTATGGGCAGCTGCAGATAGTTGGCGCCAATGCGGTAACGCTGCGTGTCGGAGTAGGAGAAGGTGCGGCCCTGCAGCATTTTATCGTCAGAGAAATCCAGTCCGTCAACGAGTACGCCTGTACCGAAGGCAGCCAGCTCCACTTCATTAAAATAATCGACAGGGTTGCGGTTCAGGGTCATTTTGCCAACCGGCATAAACGGAAACTGGTCCTGCGGCCATAGCTTGGTATCATCCAGCGGGTCGAAGTCGAGTTCCGGATGATCATCGTCGCTCATGATCTGCACACACAGTTCCCACTCGGGGTAATCGCCTTTCTCGATGGCTTCGTAAAGGTCTTGCGTGGCGTGGTTAAAGTTCTTACCCTGAATCTCTTCAGCTTCTTTTTGGGTTAGGTTCCGGATTCCTTGCTTCAGTGGCTCCCAGTGGTATTTAATCAACACGGCTTCACCGTCTTTGTTTACCCATTTGTAAGTGTTAACACCAGAACCCTGCATCTGGCGGTAATTAGCCGGTATGCCCCACGGCGAAAACAGAAATGTAGCCATATGTGTCGACTCCGGCGTGTTGGAGATAAAGTCGAAAATACGCTCACCACTCTGAATGTTGGTTACCGGGTCGGGCTTCTGTGAGTGTATCAGGTCCGGGAACTTCATCGCATCCCGGATAAAGAAGATTTTTAGATTATTTCCAACCAGGTCCCAGTTACCATCTTCGGTATAAAATTTAACAGCGAAACCACGCGGGTCGCGCAAGGTTTCAGGCGAGTGTGTACCATGACCAACCGTAGAGAAACGTACAAACACAGGTGTTTCCTTGCCTTCTTCCTGAAACAGCTTGGCGCGTGTATAGTTGGCAATAGGCTCGTTGCCTACTTTACCATAAGCCACAAAAACACCATGCGCACCAGCTCCTCTGGCATGCACCACGCGCTCCGGAACGCGTTCACGGTCGAAGTGAGAGATTTTTTCTATGAAGTGATAATTCTCCATAGTGGCAGGGCCGCGGTTCCCGATAGTTCGAATGTTCTGGTTGTCGGTAACCGGGTGACCTTGTCTGGTGGTGAGGGTTTTGTCCTCGTTTACAGACTGACCACTGGTTTTAGATGCCCCAGATGCTCCGCCTTTAGGCTGGTTTCCGTTTTGGTTTTCGATCATGATAAAGTTGTGTTATGAATTTTCGACTATTTACCTCTTACCTTATACTGGTGGAGGGCGAAATTTGATAATAGATATTATTGATTCAAGATAGATAAAATCTATAAGAAAAAGAACTAATGGTAATTAGTTTATCTGAAGAAGGTTCAGTTGAATAATATTCTTTTAAGCTACCGGCCCAAATAAGTTGTTAGCATCTGCTAAGGCAGCCATTTGGCCAGATTGTGTTATAAGCACTTGTAAGATTATCCTTTGTCTTGGGTCTTGCTACTGGTGTTCTTTTACTGAGGTGCAGCATGGCTTTTCTGCTACATGTTCCAACACTAGCCCGAATTGCTCGTTTAAAGAGAAAACACTGTACATTTTTTTAAGACTAGACCTATGAAAAATAACGAAAGAGATTACGATAACGAACACAACAATAGGCGTGGCCAGGACCACGACCGTAACGATTTTTCTGAATACAGGCAGCGCTACCAGAGCAGAGGTAACTACTACGGCATGCCCGATGAGAACCAGGAGTACCGGAATGTGAAAGGAACAAACCAATCTTCGGGCCACAATACCTCCGGGCCAATGGGGAATTATGGTGAGAACAATTATCCCGCATCTGGTAACCGCGGTAACCAGCAGGGCCGCAACCAGTGGAGCGACCAGAGCAGATCTTCCAGAGATCAGCAGCATGACCGCAACAGAGACCATAACTATGGCAGCGACTGGCAAGGCCGAAGCAGCCAAAGCAACTCCTCCAACCGCCACGATAGCGACTACCGCTACGGCGACCCTAACAGGTACATGAACAACGAGCGCAACGGCGGCTACGACAGGTCGCAAGGCCAGGGCTGGCGAAGCGAATCGGACGACTACAAGCGCAACAGCCACTACAACCAGGATCGGTATAACCGCCAGGACAACAGCTACAGAAGCAGTGGCCAAGGCAGAAGAATTAGCGAGTATGGTCGTGATGAGCACAATACTTATGGCCAGCACGAGGCGAAAGGGGAGCAGCTAGACCATGGCTATACCGATCGTGGAGAGCAACCGCGCAGCCAGCGCGACAACAACTATGACCCGTCGCGTATAGAGCAGGGCAGCAACCGCCGTGGAAGCTATGACCCTAGTGGCTACAATGCCGACAGACCTAACTTCTCGAACCAGAACAACCGTTACGGCTCCGGAAGCAGCAGGCGGCAGGGGCAAAGCCAAGACGAGGACCTGTTCGATAACACCAGCAACAATTATCCCTCCACCAGCCGGCATGGTAACAAACACAAATCCGGGCCAGACTGGTCAGCCGATTCAGCAGCCAGCGATTATAGCCCCGGCGATTTAAGAGGCTAAGTTTTCCTGCATGTAAATGAAAGGGCCTGTCTTTAAAAAGCAGGCCCTTTTTTGCTGAAGAAGAAAATTATAGCTACAATTTACATTGTTTTGCGTATGGGAGCGTTACAAACCCAGTTCATTCAACTTACCAAACACCATGAAACTACTTTTATCTTTACCTAAACTGGCATTGTTCTACGGTATTTTACTCTTAACTGCCTGCACCATCCGAAACACAACCGTGGCAGGTGAACAAAACTCACTTCAGGATACCGATTGGATGCTACTCTCCTTTGGCGACCACGAAGTTCCCACTGCCCCAGATGCACGTACCAGCTATATCCATTTCGACAGCAAAAACGA
>NZ_VRTY01000045.1 GCF_008017455.1 Pontibacter qinzhouensis
TAAAACCCTGCAAAGTCTGTTGCTCGGCCATAATCAGTTGAAGGAGGTGCCGGAGTCGGTAACGAACCTGGAGAACCTGCAGTTGCTGGACCTGAGCTTTAACCAGCTTACAACCATGCCCGCCAACATCGGCAAATTAAAAAAACTGCAAACCTTGCTGCTGACAGAGAACAATTTTTCAGATGCCGAAAAAGAGCGTATTCGGCAGGCGCTACCAAATACCTATATCTATTTCTAACAAAATAAAACTATGAACCCAAGCCTGAGCAGCTGCTCCGCCAAAAGCAGCCGCTCAGGCTTTTATTAGTTAAGAGTTTAAAGTTATGAGTTAAAAGTCAGGCAAAGTTTGAATACTTGTTGCTCATCTTCTCCACTCCAATATCTTAAATCACGGAACTTACCTTCATCCCCACATCAACAAATCAACCATTTAGCAATTTAACCATTAATCTAATTATTCTAATAAAAACAGCCTTCCGAAGGTTTTTGGAGTAAAATGCGCCAAGGGTAAAAACAGTACCTTACAACCTTCTGCTTTTACCATCGTCTTTTTTGTATCAGCAAAAGTTAAAACTGAAAGCCATGCAAGCCATACTTGTTAAAACACCCGGAGGTCCGGAGCAACTGCAGCTGGGGGAGTACCCGAAGCCGGAGCCAAAGCCACACGAACTGCTCTTAAAGGTGCATGCTACTGCCCTGAACCGCGCCGACACTTTACAGCGGCAGGGCAAATATCCGCCACCGGCAGGAGCAAGCCCTTTGCTGGGGCTCGAGGTAGCAGGAGTGGTAGAGGCGGCAGGAGCGGAATGTAAAACCTTTAAACCCGGCAATAAGGTATTTGGCCTGCTTCCGGGAGGCGGGTATGCTGCGTATGCTGTTATAGATGAAGCCATGGCCATGTCTGTGCCGGAAAACCTATCTATGGAAGAGGCAGCAGCTATACCGGAAGTGTTTTTAACAGCTTTTCAGGCGCTGGTGTGGCTGGGCAGGCTGCAGGCAGGGGAGCGGGTGCTCATCCATGCCGGGGCAAGTGGTGTGGGTACAGCTGCCATTCAGCTGGCAAAGGCTATGGGAGCAGAGGTGCTTGTAACGGCTTCTGCCGAAAAGCACCAGGTGTGCCTGGAGCTGGGAGCCGACAAAGCCATCGACTATAAAAACACCTCTTTTAAAGAAGAAGTACTAGCGTATACCAAAAATGAAGGAGTAGATGTGATCGTTGATTTTATCTCTGGTCCGTACTTCTCTGATAATCTCGATTGCCTCCGAACCGATGGGCGGCTGGTGATGCTGGCGACTTTAGGTGGCGGTAAAGTAGAAAACCTGGATGTGCGGAAGATTCTGGCAAAGCGACTGCAGATAACCGGCTCCACGCTCCGTTCTCGCTCCCGTGCCTACCAGGTGCATCTCACGCAGGAGCTAAGCGACTTTGCTGTAGAAAAATTTAAATCCGGCGAGCTAAAACCTGTTATCGATTCGGTGTATGATTGGCAGGAGGTGGCAGAGGCGCACCGGCACATGGAGGCAAACAAAAACACTGGTAAAATTGTACTACAGGTGTTGAAATAAGTCACAAGACGTTGGACACAAGACACAGGACTTTTCTGGTTACAATGTTTCAAGGTTTGTTCTCTTGATTCTTTTGTTATTTAAATTTTGATTCAGGCAAAATTACTTGAATGAAAATATCCTTTTCGCTCAAATGCAGCAACAGGAGCAGCTGTTGAGCGAAGGATAGTAACAAAATCTAAGGGCCTGTGTCCTGCGTCTTGTGTCCCAAAAATTAACTATAAGCCTGCAGCTGTTTTACCAGCACCGCAAAGTCTTTTGGGTAAGGTGCTTCTATCTTTATTTTTTCGCCATTCAGGAGTGTAAACCCGATGTTGAAGGAATGTAAGGCAAACCGCTTGATAAGTGGCTGCTCCTCGGTTTGCTGCTTCAGGTTAAATTTGCGTTTTAGGCTGCTCAGATACAAAGGTTCTCCGCCGTACAGCTCATCCTGCACAATAGGGGCTTTTAAATAAGCCAGGTGCACGCGTATCTGGTGCAGGCGCCCTGTTACCGGCACGCACTCTACCAGTGTATGCCGACTGAAATTCTCTAGCGTAGTAAAATACGTGTCGGCTGGTTTGCCTTGCGGGGCGAGTTTGGCCACACCTTTGGCACTTGTCAGGATGTTGCGGCTCACGAGCTGGTCCTCGAATTTATGCTGCCCCCACACCACGGCATGGTACACTTTGTATACTTCGCGGGCCTCGAACTGCATCGAAAGGTGGCGGTAGGCCTCCGGGTTTTTGGCAAGCACCAGGCAGCCTGAGGTATCCTTATCAAGGCGGTGGCAGGCCTGCAGGTCCGGGTTGTACTGCCGGGCTATTTTTAGCAGGTTGGTGGTGTTGGGCGTTCTGTCTTCGAGTGTGGCCAGAAAAGGTGGTTTGTTCACCACCACAAAATCTTCGTCTTCGTGTATAATCAGGTCTTTAAAAACCGGGTATTTCATCTTGTCTGCTATAAAACCAGGCACAGCTAACAAACCTGCTGTGCAATGGTGCAAAGATACGGAAATTTCACGTGTCCGATATTTTGTAACCAGAAGAGACGCCACCTGTCAGCAACCTCTGTAGTTCGCTACTGTTAATTTATACCTGCTTTTGCCCCATGTGCTTCTCTAAGGTAATGGTTAAGCCGATTCATCACATCTTTTTCGGTATTCATCACATTTATTTTCAGGGGTGCAAACTTACCTGTAAGATTGTATCATAAGAAACAGAAAACATGATACATCACAGGAAAATAGAGTTTTGGGTAGTAACCGTAGTTATTATCTTCTTCATCTTCAGTTTTGTGCAGGAGGCAGCGGCTGTACTAAGCAACCACGACTACCACGACATGCTTCATCAATATGGCTACAGGTTTAACGAAAATGGTTTGTGGTTCGACTTCCTGAAGCACCGGACCTACCCATTGCTATCGTACTACCTTACTATTTACCTCTCTTTCCTGCTCATAAACTTTTACATTTACCCCAAGCTGTACCTAAAGCACGACTATACCTTAACTGTACTGCTCGGCCTGCTGGTATATATAGGAACAGTGGTCTCATTCTCTGTTACCGACACCTGGTTTAAAGGCTATATGCAAGTGGGTTTTGGTTACTTCTTTTTAAAGAACCTGGTACTGGTGGTGCTATTGTTCGGCAGCTTTGCACTATATATTTTTCTGAAAGAAAACGCTTTGCGAACTTATACCATTCGGGCTGCCGGCGGCAAAACATTTCCTCCGGCCATTAAGCGCGAGTTTCAGGTGGTGGGAGGCATCTGGTTTGGGATTCTGCTGCTTTTTGTAGTTTCTTTTGATGATCGTGAGGCACGTGCTTTCGGAGCTTTCTGGTTTACTATGGTGCCTTATGCTTATCTGCTGTACGCGCTCAACAGGTATTGGCTCCTGCCGGAGTTTGAGAAAGACAGAAGGCAGTTCTGGGCATATTTCAGTAAGCTGCTCTCGTACTCGCTCCTGTTGTTTCTGCCCTTTGCCCTGGTCTTCAGCGGACTGATAAATGAATTTGAGCCAGGCTTATTTGTAGCGATTTGGATAGGGCAATTGCTGGTGGTGGGCACTTTGTCGTGGTTAGTATATAGGCGTACCAAGAACGATGTGAGCCAGCTTATTACGCTGAAAAAGGAGTTAGGGCAAACCACTGCTGATTTGCAGTTTCTGCGGTCTCAGATTAACCCGCACTTTTTGTTTAACTCTCTGAACACCCTTTACGGCACCGCTCTGCAGGAGAACAGCGAGCGCACGGCACAAGGTATACAAATGCTCGGCGATATGATGCGCTTTATGCTGCACGAGAACCACCAGCATAAAATTTTGCTCACCCGAGAGCTGGAGTACATGCGCAACTACATAGAGTTACAGTCGTTGCGGGTTTCTACTACGCCCGATATTGTGATCCAGACAAGAATAGAAGATGTGCTCGATGAGAAATTTATTGCGCCTATGCTGCTCATTCCGTTTGTGGAGAACGCCTTTAAGCACGGTATCAGCCTGAAGCAAAAATCCTGGATTAAGGTAACACTGCACTACGACCAGGACAAGCTCTACTTTGATGTCTACAACAGCACCCACAGCAGGCAGGAACTGGACCCTGAAAAAGACAAGTCGGGCGTGGGGCTAGAGAATGTGAGGCAGCGCCTGGCACTGCTGTACCCCGAGCGGCATGAGCTAATAATAAGAGAAACTTCAGAAGAGTTTTTTGTGCACCTTACAATACAGCTGTAGCGGCATGTAATTAGCAGGAATGGGAACACTTTAACTTGTATAGTATGAAACGGATAAGCAACCTGTCGCTTCTTCTCCTGCTAGCAGGACTCATCTTATCAGGAAAGCAACTGAAACCTTATACTGGTACAGCAGGCGAAAAACACACCATCGAAGGAAACATTGCAGGCCTGGGCCATGATACTATTCTGGTGAAGTACATGCCGGTAGCCAATCTGGGAATTCAGGAACTGCCCATGCAGGATACCCTTTTTTCTATTGACGGGAAGTTTTATCTTGACCTGCGGATAAAGGAGCCGGTGTTACTGTACCTGTTTCCAAAGAAAGGCGAGTTGGCAAGGCTCGATGGCACGCTTTTCCGGCCTGCAACCAATTACCTGGTTATGCTGGTAACACCCTCAAATAAATTAACTATAAAAGGAAAGCTGAAAGATTATTACCTTGATTACCAGGTAAGCGGCTCTGAGTTTAACGAGCAGTACGGGCAGGTACGGAAAAAATACATTCAGACTATTTCTGAGGCTGTCTCGCTTGAATTGGGGCTGGATACACTGCTGGCAATAAACGGCAACGGGGAGGTAATTCAACAGCTCTTTACAACGCGTAGCGAAATAAACGGCTTTTTGTGGCACGTACAGCTGGAGTTTATCAGAAACAACCTGGATCAGGAGCTGGCTGCTTTTTTCCTGATGAACCAACCAAACGATGTTTTCTTTAACTATTACGCTGCCTTAACTGCCGATGTCCGGAATGGCCTATTTAAGAAGGCACTTGCCCGGCAATACAAGACACTCCAAAATGCACATGCAAAGGCAGGTATGGTACCTCCGGGAGGTGATATGACTTTGTGCTTACTTAACAATAGCACCCTTGGAGCAGATGGTTCTCAAACAAAAACGTATTATTTTAATTGTAGAAGCAGTTCCGGTATTATAGAAGAACCTGTACCCACCTTACCAGAGAGCTATTGCACAACTATGGGTTCTGCACCTACTCCCGACGATGCCGTTCCTGATTTTGTGGTAGATGTGAGCTTAAAAATGTATAGATTTATGATAGCCACGTTTCAGAATACTTTTTAGGCAGCGGCAACAGCAACAACAGATAACAGATATGAAGGCAATTGCAATAGACGACGAACCGATGGCGCTGGAGGTGGTGCGGTCGCATGCGGCCAAAGTTCCGTTTTTAGAACTCGAAGCCTGCTTTACAGATGCCTTTAAGGCGCTGGAGTACCTGCAGCATGAGTCTGTTGACCTGTTGTTCCTGGATATAAAAATGCCGGACATAACAGGGCTGGAGTTTGTAACCAGTTTGCAGAAGAAGCCGCTTGTTATCTTTACTACTGCTTACTCTGAGCATGCCGTTACCAGCTTTGAACTGGATGCCATCGATTACCTCCTGAAGCCCTTTTCGCTGGCCAGGTTTGTGAAAGCCTGTAACAAGGCGCAGGAGTTGCTGCAGTTACGAAGCCAGGCGGCTGTTCCCAAAGATTACCTCTTCCTTAAAACCGGCTACGAGCAGGTAAAGGTGCATTACAACGAAATACTGTACATGGAAGCAGCCGGCAACTACATTACTTTTGTGCTGGAGAGCAAACGGCTGCTCTCGCGTATGACCATAGCTGAGCTAACCGAGCTGTTGCCTGCCGATAAGTTTACCCGCGTGCATCGTTCTTACATTGTAGCCAAAGACAAAATAGATAAAATTGAGCGCCACCAGGTCTGCCTCCAGGGCAATTACGTGCCTGTGGGAGCATCCTACCTGCAGCAGCTTCAGGTGTAGAGGTGCCTTCTGAGTTTTAGAGTTATTCCTCGAATTATGCTAATGAAAATGGCCTTCAGAAGGCAAAAAGCTCTTTTTATGCCAATGGTAGCAGGTGTTATTCTTTTGCTTTGAGGAGCTTGAAACGGAGTGTGGTGCCTTTGCCTACTTCGCTTTTTACGGCAATAAAGGAGCGGTGTGCTTCTACAATGTGTTTGCAGATGGCCAGGCCGAGGCCGGTGCTGGTGGTATCGCGGGCGCGGCTTTTGTCGATGCGGTAAAAGCGCTCAAAAATGCGGTTAATGTGCTCTTCGCCAATGCCCCTGCCATCATCTTTTACGGTAATGGTGTAGCGTTTGCGGTTCTCAGTAAAGTAGATCCAGATGTTACCTTCGGGCCTGCCATATTTTATGGCGTTGTCTACGAGGTTTACAAAAACCTGGCAAATGCGGTTCCGGTCGGCGAAGAGCATTATTTTTTCGCCGGGGTTCACCTCGAGGTGCAGTTTAATCTGGCGTGAGGCTGCCTTCTGCTCCAGTTGCTCAAACACTTCCTGTACCAGCTCCACTACATCGAAGTTCTTCTTCTGCATTTTTACCACGCCTTTCTCGAACTGCGATATACTGATGAGGTCCTGCACCAGCGTCTCAAGGCTATCGAGGCTTTTGGCTGCTTTCTGCAGAAACTTGTCGCGCACGTGGGGGTCGTCTACGGCTCCATCCAGGAGGGTATGAATAAAGCCTTGCGCAGCAAAAATTGGTGTTTTCAGCTCATGCGATACATCGGCTAGAAACTCCCGGCGCATGGCCTGCAGCTGTTTCAGCTCGTCTATCTCCTGCTGCTTACCCTCTGCCAGCTGGTAAATTTCATCTTTTATTTTTTTGAGTGGATCGGCAGTAAACGTAGATCGGGTCTCTACTTTTTTGAAATCCTGTTTCCGGAGCTTCTCAAGGCTGGTGTATACGTTCTTTATTTCCCTGAAAACCAGGGCCTCGTAGGAGAGGTAGAAAAAGAAGAAACAAGAGATGCAGACGGCAATCAGGGCTACTATCACGCCTTCTTCCGAAAGGATATCGACAAAAGCAAGAAAGGCGGTCAGCATAACTGCCACCGCCAGAGATATTAAAATGGCAAGCGTACGCGAGTTTAAATTCATGCAGATTTTAAGAAGCAGGTATTAAGATACACGTTTCTTCTGAAATAAAAGTAGGATAGGATTGTATTTTGTGCCTGCCTTACATAGCTAAGACACTAATAAGAGAAGTGCATGAGAGGAGGAGTTTTTGTTTTATAGCCTCATCTTCTCATGCACTTAATTATAATCTTCTCTTCCTGGCTCCAAAAGCAATGTTTACCTCTTTGGCAACATTTAAAATATGCTAATAAAAATGGCCTTCTGAAGCTTTTGGAGGTAAAAATAGCCAAGGGTCGGAGGAGTGTTGGCGTTAAGATCAGTCGGTGTTGAATTTATACCCTACACCCTTAATGGTTCTGATGTTGTCTTCCCCGATTTTCTCGCGCACCTTTCTGATGTGCACATCTACGGTGCGGGCAATTACATACACGTCGCTGCCCCAGATGTTGTTTAGAAGTTCTTCGCGGGTAAATACTTTGTTAGGAGTAGCTGCCAGGAAGGCCAGCAGTTCGAACTCCTTTTTAGGCAGTGTTATTTTGGCGTCGCCTTTGTAAACGGCAAAGCTGGTGCGGTCTATGCGCATGCCACCAATTTCGATTACCTTATCCTGTTCTTCCTGTTGCGCATCGCGGCGGGCAAAGGCAGCCAGGCGGCTAAGGAGGGCACGCGGCTTAATAGGCTTTGTTATAAAGTCGTCGGCACCGGCATCAAAAGCAGCTACTTCCGAAAACTCTTCGGAGCGGGCCGTCAGGAAGATAACATGCGTGTGGCGGAAATCAGGCATTTCGCGGAGCTGCCGGCAGGCGGCAATACCATCCATTACAGGCATCATCACGTCCATTAAAATAACATCGGGCTTAAACTCCAGTGCTTTTTCGATGGCTTTCTGGCCGTTCTCTGCCTGCTGTACGTCGTATCCTTCTTTCTGAAGGTTGTATTCCAGTAGTTCCACAATGTCTGGGTCATCGTCTACTACCAGTATTTTGTAGTGTAATGCTGTTGGCACACTCATTCGTTGTTGTTGATGATGCACGTTTAATCTGGCTGTTTCCATCATGTTAATCCAGGTAAAGGTATGTCAGGATGTACTTTCTCCTGAAACAAATATACGCTGGTACCAGCTAGAATATAGTAGGTTTACGAAATGTTAATATTTTCTTAACATACCTGCCACTAAGTTGAGTGTGTACCGCAACAAAAAACCAGCCTGGTGCGGCTGGCTTTCGTTAATTTTTGGCTAGGTACATCTTATGCTTTAAGTTCTTGTATTCATAAAGATCTACTTTAACCGAGCCTACAAACATGTTTGCCTGTATAAGTACAGGTATTTTATTGTTGTCGTCTGATAGGTAAACCGAAATGGCATCCTCGCCCTGAAAGAGTTTGTTACTTGGCATTTTCGGTATCAGTTTTATAGCTCTTATGTTGCCTGCTTTGGTGCTAACTGTTTCGCGGCCTTTGTAGGTAACCACCATGTCAAAAACTTCCTCATCAAAAAAACCTTTTACGTTTATTTTGTCGCCTACTTTCAGCTTATCGTAGTTTTGGGTGCGCAAAAAGTAAAAACCGCTTACAATATCCTGCACGTTATCGGGTATTTTGTGGGTGCCGGTGTGCTTGTCTTTGTTTCGTTTTTTCATTTCTACCGAAGCCGTTTTGGTGTGGTGGTTAAAGTCCACGGTTTCTCTTTTGCGGTAGTTTCCTTCTTCTATGTTGCGGAACGAGCGTTGAGGCAGTATAGCAGCTGTGTCTATATAAGACTGCCAGGTATCTCTTATCTTAATGAAAAAATCGAAAGAGCTGGTGGTTTTGCCGTAAACGGTTGCCTTGTAACAAGGCCTGCCATTTACATATTGCAGCGTAGGCGAGGTGTCTATAACTGCCTCTGCTGCCGTTATAGGTCCATAATGCACTTTGTATTTTAAGACTTCGCCGGTCGAAAAGCTTTGGTTAGGAATGTGGCGAAGGGTATCGCTTGCCACAAAACCAGACAGTACAACTACTAGTAATAATAAGGCCGGAAATATCTTACTCATGGTTTTATGTATAAGGACGTTATAGCTCACAGAATCAACTATTATACCAAATGTTTTTTCCTTTTCAACTAAAATTAAACACTTTTATTCTGCTATTCAACACCACTAAAACAAAAAAGGTGCTAACGGAGTAGCACCTTTTTTGTTTTTAACCTTATTTTAAAACAAGCCTTATTCTGCAGGAGTATCTTCTAAGGCAGCAGCAACTTTGGCTGGCTCGCCTTTTACAATAGCTCTTATTTTAGCTTCGATCTCGTCCATCAGTTCAGGATTGTCGAGCAGAATCTGCTTCACGCCATCTCTACCCTGGCCCAGTTTGCTGCCATTGTACGAGAACCAAGAACCAGATTTCTGTACAATCTCCAGCTCAACGCCTAAGTCCAGAATTTCGCCAACTTTGGAGATGCCTTCGCCATACATAATGTCGAACTCGATTACTTTAAACGGAGGCGCTACTTTGTTTTTCACTACTTTTACTTTCGTGCGGTTACCGGTAATGTTGTCGGCACCCTCTTTAATTTGCCCGATACGGCGAATATCGAGACGTACGGAAGCATAGAATTTAAGGGCGTTACCACCAGTAGTTGTCTCGGGGTTACCGAACATAACACCAATTTTCTCGCGTAGCTGGTTAATGAAGATACAGCAGCAGCCGGTTTTGTTGATGGTGCCTGTCAGTTTACGAAGCGCCTGCGACATAAGGCGGGCCTGTAAACCCATCTTGCTGTCGCCCATGTCGCCTTCGAGTTCTCCTTTTGGAACAAGCGCCGCTACAGAGTCGATTACAATAATATCTATGGCGCCAGAGCGAATAAGGTGGTCGGCAATTTCAAGAGCCTGCTCCCCGTTGTCTGGCTGAGAGATCAGCAGGTTTTCGGTATCGATGCCAAGTTTTTCGGCGTAAGCTTTATCAAATGCGTGTTCGGCGTCGATGAAAGCTGCCAGGCCGCCTGCTTTTTGTGCTTCTGCAATGGCGTGCATGGTAAGCGTCGTTTTACCAGATGATTCTGGTCCATATATTTCAATGACACGGCCACGTGGCAAACCGCCTATGCCCAAAGCGATATCTAACCCAAGCGAACCTGTAGAAATGGCAGGTATGTCCTCCACTTTGTTATCGCTCAACTTCATAACGGTTCCTTTGCCGTATGTTTTGTCGAGCTTATCTATGGTTAGCTGCAGGGCTTTAAGTTTTTCGTTGCTTACGCTCATGTGTGTTTGATTAAATAGCTTTATATTGATGTGAAATTACAACTTTTGCAGCCAATTAGCAAAAAAGCAAACAACTAATTTGCTAATTTTTTTAGTTGATCTTTGCTGCTAGTTCTTAACAAAAGCAGGTAGTGTTTTGTCCCCTTTTTCTCTAAAATTTATGTATTTTTTTAGGCTGGTTTTAATCTTAATAGTATTGTTTAGTAGTCAGTTAGTTAATGCCCAGCTCAACAACGATGCGCTGCTGCAGAAGTTACCCGTAACAGCGGCCAATGCTAATCAGGTTAGGATAAATGTGTTTGCATCGGGCTTCTCTAAAAACAACGAGTACTTTAACGGCATTGCCGATGGTTATACCTTATTTGGCTACCAGCTTAACCCAAGTTTGTCGTACCAGCCGGCGCCTTTTGTGCGTATAGATGCCGGCCTTTTTGCCTGGAAAGATTTTGGAGCATCGGGCTACCAAAGCATTCAACCTACTTTTACGGTAAAAATTCAGAAAGAGAACTGGGCGTTTCTGTTCGGCACGCTGGAGGGCAACCTGAACCATGGCTACATAGAGCCCCTCTTCGATTTTGAGCGTGTTATTCTAGATCGTATCGAGAATGGCCTGCAGTACCTTTACCACACCAACCGCTTTAGAATGGATGCCTGGCTTAACTGGAACAAAATGATTTATGTAGCCGACCCAAACCGTGAAGAAGTAGAAGGCGGTATAAGTGCTGCTGTGGCGCTGCTGAACAAAGAAGGCAAGTGGGGCCAGGACCATACATTTAAGATACATCTGCCCCTGCAGTTTACGGCCCAGCACAAGGGCGGCCAGATAGATAACAACGACCTGCCGTTACTAACCGTTGTGAACGCAGCTGCAGGGCTGGAGGTGGAGCAGACATACCCCTTTAACTTTCTGAAGCGGATTTACACTAAAAACTATATCGTGGGTTTCAAAGATTTCTCGAACGAGTTTCTGCTGCCTTTTGAGAGCGGAAGCGGCCTTTACCTCAATGCAGGCATCGACACCAAGTATCAGGATGTTATGCTTAGTTACTGGCAGGGAAGTGGCTATATCAGCGAGCTGGGCGGCAGGCTGTATCAATCGGCCTCTACTACCTACAAAAACCCTGATTATGTGCAGGAGGAACGGAGGTTGCTTATTCTAAGGCTAATGAAGGATGTTGAAATACTGGAGAACCTGCACCTGACTTTCCGGCTGGAGCCGGTGCTGGATCTGGACAACCCGAAGCTGGAGTTCTCGAATACTTTCTTTTTAACCTTCGATACTGATTTTTTTGTAGCAAAGAAGAAGTAGGTGTGTGTTACCCTTGAACAAAAAACACTGAATTGGCTTCTGAAGGCCATTTTTATTTGAATAATTGCTGGTTGTTTGTTGTTGAAGGTTAAATGGTTGAATTGTTAATTCGAGAAGCTTCGATTAAAAATATATTGTAACTCGTAACTTCTGAAGGCCTGAGTACATGCAAGTAAAACTGCCGGGCAGACCCTTGGCAATATTTTGCCCAAAAACCTTCCGAAGGCAAATTCTATTGGAATAATTGCTCCTTTACTCGGCATAACTAAGTTAAATGTGCTTAGCATCCTGAAAAGAGAATTTATGCCAGCACTTTAGACTTTGCCTCTTTCAGTTGCTGTAATTGTTCAAAGTCGGGGAGGGTGATGCCGTAGTAGCTCAGGTCTAGCAACTCGTTTGTGGTGGCGCCACGGTAGTCGCTGCGGAGGGTGCCCTCCAGCTGAAACCCGGCTTCTAATGCAAGTGCTCCTAAAATGGCATTGGCTTCGGTACATCGCAAATAGATTTTCTGCAACGACAGGTTTCTGAAGCCAAACACTACAACCTCCTGCATTGCCTGTAAGGCAAGTGACCTGGTAGCAGGCCACTCCGTAAAATACAGCCCCAGCTCTGCCTTCGGAATTTTGTAATCCAGGTTTTTCAGAGTAATGTCGCCGATGTAGGTTTTGTCTTCTTTCAGCCACACCCCAAAATCAAACACTTTCCGGTTTTCCCAATCGGTGCGGAGCTGTCTCATTTGTGTGCGGGCATCGTCCAGTACTTTTACGCGTGCCAGCCGGTTGCCAAATGCCGGGTTCAGAAGAGCACCATTTTCCAGCATCACGCGCATAAAATCCGATTCGTCTCCCTCTTCATAGGGCCGCAGAACAAGCTGCTTCGTCTCCAGCCGCTCGTTAAACGACTCCGACAGTACATTGTATAAATAGCTCATGATACAGGTTCCTTCCTAAATTTATGTACAGACAGGCATTTGTAGTACGTACGCTAACCAGCCAAAAACGATGGAAAGCCGTGGTGCCATGCCTGCTGTGTACTAACAAAGCAAGTGCCTCGTCGTAAACTTAAGTACCTCTTTTGTAGGAGGTGCTCAAACAATACATTAAGCTATTGAAACAAATGAAAAAAAGACTAGAAGACAAAGTTGCCATTGTAACGGGTGGTGGCAGTGGTATAGGCGAAGCTATCTGTAAAAAGTTTGCCAACGAAGGTGCCAGGGTGGTAGTAGCGGGTTTCCCGGAAGACTCGGTAGAGGAAGTGGCCAACGAAATTACGAAAGCAGGCGGCAAAGCTGTGGCCTTTACCGGCGACCTTTCGGTAGAGGCTAATGCCAGAAAATGTGTGGAACTTACGGTGCAGGAGTTTGGCAAGCTGGATATCCTGATTAACAATGCGGGCGTGTTCCCGGAAGTGAACTTAGTAACAGACTATACCGAGGAAGCCTTCGACTACATGTTACGGCATAACAACAAAACAACTTTTCTTATGTCGAAGGCGGCGCTGCCGGAGCTGCAGAAAACCAAAGGTAACATTGTAATTGCCGGCTCTGAGGCAGGTATGGTAGGTATTCCGCAAAACGCGGCCTATGGCGGCACCAAGGCCTTTAACCATGCCTTTATGCGTGGCCTGGCCGTAGAGCAGGCGCAGTTTGGCGTACGTTGCAACTGCGTAGGCCCCGGCCCCATAGATACCGCCTGGACCCACGCCAGCACCGGCCCTATGGATAAAGAGATGGAGAAGACAAACAAAATAGCTACGCCTATAGGCAGGCTGGGCACACCGGAAGAGGTAGCCAACGTGTACCTTTTTCTGGCCTCTGCGGAAGCTTCTTATGTTACAGGAGCTGTGTATATGGTAGATGGTGGCATTACCCTGGGCAAAGGACCTATAGGAGAGAAGGCCGATTCGTCGATGAAGCAGGAGCCGGAAGGTGACCTGGATCTAAAGCACAGCATGGATGGCCATACTTCCATTAGGGAGTAAAAAGTTTTAACCCGCTTAAAGCAGCAAAGGCCAGCGACACAATATCGCTGACCTTTGCTTTTATTAATTTACTGATGAAGTCAGGTAAGGGTAGATGTGGTGCTTCGGGCTTTTTAAGTTCTTTTGCTGCATCATTACTACCAGGGTGTGGGCGGTTTCGTTAAAAAACTCTAGCCTCCTGATCAGCATCTCTTTCTGCAGCACAGTGCCCTGGTCTGTTTTTATGTAGGCTCTTTTGTCTTCCAGCACATGGTGCATCACCTCAGTAGCCTGCTGCTCGTGCTGCAGGAACCACCCCTGGAAATCTTCGAGTCGCTTTGCTCCGGTTGTAGCCGATGTAAAGTTTAAGCCATGCAAACGTAGGATGCCAGCCAGCAAGTCTACTTCCAAAGGAATAGAGACATTATACGGCATCGTGCGCGTTTCAAGCTTGCTGTTAAACGCTCCGATGATCTTGTTTATATTGTCTTTCAGGTTGAATAGTAAGGCGGCCGCTTCCATAGAGAAGATTATTGATTTTCTTTGTCAGAATTTAAGGTACAAAAATACACAGATAAATGGAGTAGCCAACATCAAAAATTCATAACAGCAGGATTAGCTGTAGCCTACCCTTGAACTATTTCTGCTTTAAAAGCTTTGGAAGGGCATTTTGATTAGAATAATTTGGTCGCCGATTGTTATTTGTTGATTGTTATATGGCTTGTTTTGAGAATCAGGAGGAGTAAGCAAGGTACTTTTATATTTCCTTTCAGCAATCAGCAACCAACAATTAACCTACAGCAAATCCTGAATCAACTGCTCTACGGTAACGCCTTCGGCCTCGGCTTTAAAGTTACGGACAATCCGGTGGCGCAGAATAGGCAGAGCTACTGCCTGCACGTCTTCAATATCTGGTGAGTACTTGCCGTTGAGCAGGGCATTGCATTTGGCGCCTACAATCAGGTGCTGCGATGCTCTTGGGCCAGCGCCCCACTCCAGAAACTGGTTAGCTTGTGTAGCGGCGTGTGGCGTGTTAGGGCGGGTTTTGTGCACCAGTTTTACGGCATACTCCACTACATTGTCTACTACCGGTACACGGCGCACCAACTGCTGAAAGGCTACAATCTCGTCGGCGTGCAGAATTTTGTTGAGGGATGTTTTAAGGGCCCCTGTGGTGTTTTTTACAATCTGCAGCTCCGACTCATAACTCGGGTAACCAAGTGTAATGTTAAACATAAAGCGGTCGAGTTGTGCCTCCGGCAGCGGGTAGGTTCCTTCCTGCTCAATCGGGTTTTGGGTTGCCAGCACGAAAAACGGCCTTGGCAGGTCGTAACGCTTGCCGGCCACTGTTACTGAGTACTCCTGCATCGACTCCAGCAAGGCAGCCTGGGTTTTTGGAGGTGTCCGGTTTATTTCGTCGGCCAAAACAATGTTGGCGAACACCGGGCCTGTCACGAACTTAAAGTTACGGTCTTTATCCAGTGTCTCAGCGCCTACAATATCTGTCGGCATCAGGTCGGGCGTAAACTGCACCCGGTTAAACGACATGTCGAGCGAGGAGGCAATCGTCTGGATCAAAAGAGTTTTAGCAAGACCCGGAACACCTACGAGTAAGCAATGCCCCTGACAAAAAACAGCTGTAAGTACCAGCCGCACCACTTCATCCTGGCCAACTATTACTTTAGAAATTTCGGATGTGAGCTCCCGGTAAGAGCGATGTAGCGCATCGGCTGCTTCTTTGTCAGAAGTGTATTGCTGCATATAAGTATCTCTAAGTTATGAGTCAAGATTATGTTTGGCAGATCGGGCCTAAAAGCCGTTGCTGCCAGTCTTACCGGGTTTTGTTACCAGCTACGTATGCTATTGATTTACAGATTGGAGTATCTGGCAACTCTGGAACTCCGGATCGATCTGGATGTATACGGTATCTAAATTCTTTTTGAACCAGGTATCTACTGCTTTTCCTCTTTTCTCCTGTATGGCGGCATTCGATATTTTCTGGTAATCGTCGCGCAGGTTGGCTAAGTGCGGAACTGTTTTAGATTTCAGGTAAATAATACGCACCGCATCTGTACCTTCTGGTGTTTTGTAAGGAATAGGCTGCGAAATATCGCCTACTTTCATCGTATCAATTACAAAGAAAATAGCTGGGTCTACCTGCTCCATCGGGAAGTACGTGTCGCCGGTGGCACGGTTGGTTAACATGCCGCCATTGTCTTTTGTATTTTTATCGTCAGAGAGTTCTTTGGCCGCTTTGGCAAAGGTCATGCTATCGTTTACAATCAGGTTCCGGATGCTGTCCATCTCGGCCACAGCTTCTTCCACGTTTATGGTGGCTGTGGCTGGTTTAATTAAAATATGGCGGGAGTTAAATTCCTGGCCTCTTTTCTCGATCAGCTGTATCAGGTGGAAACCGAACTGCGACTCTACCACATTCGAGATCTGGCCGGGCTCCAGCTTTAAAGCGGTTGCTTCGTATTCTGGTACAAGTTCTTTTCTTTTAAAGAAACCAAGCTCACCGCCATCTTGTGCAGAGCCAACATCATCAGAGAACTGCTTGGCAAGAGTGGCAAAGTCTTCGCCGGCTACAATACGGGCTTTTATATCTTCGAGCTTCTGGCGCGCTACAGCTTTCTGCTGCTTGCTTACCTGGGCAAATTTTACAATCTGCCCTATCTCCACTTCACTTGAGAAATAAGGAAGGCTGTCTTTAGGAATAGCATTAAAGTAGTTACGGATTTCTTTGGGCGTTACGGTTACCTTCTCGTAGATCTGGCGCTGCATTTTGGCCACCACCAACTGCTCCTTAATGCTGCGGCGCAGGTCATCTTTCAGCTGCTTTAGTGTTTTGTTGTAGTATTGCTCTACCCGCTCTACACCTCCGGCCTGCTGCACAATATAGTTTACACGCTCGTTCAGTTCGCCATTCACCTGCGATTCTTCTACCGTAACAGAGTCGATCTCCGCACGGGCAAGCAACAGCTTATCCTGCACCATCGATTCCAGCAGTTCGCATTTCAGGCCCGGAGCATCCTGCTGCTTCGACTGAGCCAGGTACTGCAGGTATGTAAACTCCATTTCTGAGCGAAGAATAATATGGTTATCTATTTTAGCAACTATACCATCGATCTTCCGCTGCACAGGGGTCTGGGCAAAAGTGGTGGCAGAAGCCAGCAGGCAACAAATAAGCACGAAGGCAAGGCCGGCTGCTACTCTTTTTAAATTTGGGATATGAATCATGTTGTGCAATGCGCTTCTAAAGTAAACGCAAATTTAACTTCTTTATTCTATGTTAAGAAAAAACAGGAGCTTATTGCGAAATAAGCTTGCCTACCTCTGCCTGGTTGACAGATACCGGGTATTTTTCGCGGAGTTGTTTAATCCACTCCTGTTCCAGATGGTTTTGGTAATCAGACGTTACCACACCTCTTACTTCGCTTAATTGTTTTGGCTCCGGTGCCAGTATGTTAGAAATTATGATGAGGTACTCACGACCGTTTTGCTGAACTGTGTAAGTGCCTTTTTCCCATTTCACCTGGTCAAGTGCTTTGTTCTCGCCCTTCTGAAACTTCTTCTCTGTTATCTGTACACTCAGCGGGTTTTCTTTGTTCATATTCTCAGCCAGCACATTCAGGTCAGAAGAATAAAGTACAAAAGATGCCCTTCTGTTACGACGACGGCCGGTTTCGGTATTATCTGGGCCAGCTTGTTTTGTTTTGCCGAGCGCCTGCATTGTTACTTGTGCGGCAGCAACGCCTTTTTGCACCAGGTATGCCTGCACGGCTTGGGCGCGTTTCTGAGCCAGATCTTTACTGGCAGCATCTTCGCGAGCATCTGCGTGTCCCTGTATGGTTAAGGTCAGGCGAGGGTTGTTCTGCAGGCGGTTTGCCAGTTCATCGAGAGGTGCAGTGGCTTCTTTTGTAAGTTCTGCTTTATTTGTTGCAAACAGCACATCGGCTGGCTTAGTGCTAACCTCGTACTTGCGTGTAGCAAGCTGTTGTTGCACTTTGGCCAATACGTCTTTGCTGGCTGCGCTTATAACAGTAGCATCGGCTCGCTGGCCCCACTGGTATTTCTCTCTGTTCTGCTCAAAATATGCTTTCAGACCGGTTGTGTCTTCTACAGCCTTAGACCAAACCTTTTCGTCCATCAACTGGAACAGCAAAATACCATCGTGGTACTCCTGCACGAGCATGCGGTAGTCGGTGTGTTTATTTTCTAGGTTCGCCTTCTCAAAATCCAGCAGGCTTTTGTTTACAAAGGCATCGTAGAGCAGGTTCATGTGGTGCGCCGCAGATCCTTTTGTACGGGGGCGTTGCTCTGCTTTTACATAGGTATAGAAGTCGGAGGTGGTGTATGGTTTGCCTTGTATGGAGAACAATGGGGTATTGTTGGCTTTGTCGGCAGCGTCAAAGTCCCAGGTGGCTTGCAGCAGGTTGTCGTTGGCTTTGCTGAGCGCCTGGCTTTTTGCGGCAGCGTCTTCTGTAAAGTTATTCTCGGTTTTAATGCGCTTCAGAAAAGCTGCTTTGTTTAGCTCAGAACGGGAGTCTTTAGCTACTCTGTTACGGAGCGACTGCTCCATTTCTTCGTAAGGTGGCAGCCCTTTTTTCTCGATCATTTTAATAATGTGCCAGCCATACGGTGTGGCTACAGGTGGGGCAATTTCTCCTTCTTTTTTCAGTTTAAAAGCAACATCTTCAAAAGCAGGAATCATGCGGCCGGTGCCGAACCAGGGCAGCTCGCCACCATTTGCTGCTGAGTTGGCATCTTCTGAGAACTCGGCTACCAGTTTGTCCCAGTTCTCGTTGCGCTGCACGCGTTTGTAAATGGCATCTACGCGTTGTTTGGCAGCAAGCGAATCGGCTTTAGGCATGCCGGGCGTAGAACGTACCATAATATGAGCAACTTTTACTTCGCCTTGCGCCGGACGCACATCGTTCACTTTAATAATGTGGTAACCAAAGCGGGTACGCACCGGCTGCGAAATCTGGCCCGGAGCTGTTTTGTAAGCAGCATCCTCGAAGGGGTATACCATTTGCATGGCTGTAAAGTAACCCAGGTTACCTCCGTTTTCTGCTGCCGATGGGTCTTGTGAGTTTTCTCTGGCTAATTTGCTGAAGTCTTCGCCAGCGGCGGCTCGTTTGTGGAGCTCCATAATCTGGTTAAAGGCAGCCAGCGTGTCTTGCGGGTCTGCATCCTGCGACACGGTAAGTAGTATATGAGAGGCGTTTACTTCTTTCTTAAGGCGCTCATAGGCTTCCTGTACCAGGTTGTCTGTAACGCTTTTTTCGGTCAGGTAAGGTTGTGCCAGCTGCTCCTTGTATCCTTCCAGTTCCCTTTTAAACGACATGGTGGTATCGAGCCCACGGCTCTCTGCCTCCATTACCTTCAGCTTAAAGTTAGTGTAAAGTTCCAGGTACTCGCTTATACTTTCTTTGCTATAAGCATCGTCGTTGCCGTTGTTGTTTTTATCGTACACATACCTGAACTCCGAAGCGTAGATGGGCTGGGCGCCAAGAGTTGCAATAACAGGTTCTTTGGTGTCGGTCTTCTTAGATGCGGTACAACCGGCTAAAAGCAGGGCTGCCACCGCAACAAGTAAGGAATTGCTGCGCATAGAAAGATTTAATACAAACTTCAAAGTTAATTCCGGATTCAGGAAATGCAATTTTAGTTAATTTTTCTGACAGATGGGCTATAATCTGTCAGCATAATCTTCTTGCACCTGAATTTGTTCCGGATAACGCCGAAAGGTTTGTAAAAGTGTGGCTGGCAGTACTATTTAATTTTTTTGTAGAGCAGGCAGGTGTTTTTGTCGCCCATGCTTTTGAACTCCACTTTGTCCATGATACGGTTTACGAGGGCCAGCCCTACGCCGCCCTTTTTCCCTACCCGAACGTGTTCCTGAAGATCAGGTTCTTTGTACTCTGCGCGTTTAAAAGCCATGCCTCTGTCGGTGATCTCGAACCGAACTATACCTCTCTGCTCCGATATAGCAAGAGAGATGTGTTTGGTAGGGTCTTCGTGGTTGGAATGAATGATCAGGTTGGCGCATATTTCATCAACGGCCAGCACGATCTGGTTCATCTGGATATCTGTTAGCTGTAGCGTAAGCAGATGTTCCATGACGAAATCACGGATAAGCTTCAGGTTTTTTTTAGAGCAGTTTACGCGAATCGAGTTATTCATCTGCAATGGTCATTGCTTCCTCGTAATTAGAGACGATGGTCATGAGAAGGTCAAGGCCCAGTATCTCAAACACATTACGCACTTTGTCCTGCATGTTAAAGAAAATAAGTTTTATCTGAGCATCTTCGAATCGCTGCAGGTGCGAAATAAACACGCCCAAACCAGCAGAAGAAATGTAATGCAGGTTCTCGCAATTAACCAGAATCTTGCTGAACTTCATGATTTCGGGGTTAGAGAGCTCCTCGTCTAAAATAACAGAAGAGCTGGCATCTAATTCACCATCGAGGGTGATGATAATGGTGGAGTCTTTGATTTCGTTTGTAATTTTCATCGCATTCTGTACGTCTCAGTTAAACTGTTTGTTGGTCAGCCTTAAACTTAATTACAAGTAAGGTCTGGTCGTCATATATCGTATTAGGACCTGTAAAGGTTTGTAAATCGTTGATGATGGCAAATTTAATGTCTTCGGCCTCCAGGTGGTAACACTGCTCCAGCATGTAACGCAGCCGTTCTTCGCCGTACTCCTCGTTACTGTTTTCGGCTCGTGCTTCTACAATGCCATCGGTGTAAATCACCATCACATCGCTGGGGTTATAGTCGTAAAACATTTCCCGGATGTGGTTTTTGTAGCTCTGGTCACGAATTATGCCAAGACCCAGGCCGTCTGTCTGGAAATAAAACGTATCCTGCATCATGGCATTGTAATAGAGCGTGTGGCAATGGCCGGCACGTGCAAACACAAAGCCTTTCATGCGGTAATCTATTATGTAGAGCGACGAAGTAATAAAGGATGTTCGCTCCAGGCATCGGCTCAGGGCGCTGTTGGCTTGCCGCATAAACTCGCTCGGTGCCATATCCTGTTGCATCAGGCCATGAAAAATTCCTTTCATCTGGGCCATATGAAAAGCCGCTGTAATGCCTTTGCCAGATACGTCGCCAATAATAATGGCAATTCTGGATTCGCTTAGCTGCAGGAAGTCGTAAAAGTCGCCTCCAACCTCTTTGGCGGCGATGGCATGCGTGCTTATTTCAAACCAACTGTCGCTCGGAAACGTCTTCGGTATCAGATTTTCCTGTACGGTACTGGCTATTTTAAGTTCCTCCTTGTAGCGCTCATTTTGTAGCGATTCTGCCACCAGGCGCAGGTTCTCGATGGTCAGGGTTGTCTGGTTGGTAAAGGTTTGCAGCACATTCACGGTCTCCCGGTCAAAGCCGTTCTCGATATCTTTGAGCAGGTACAGCACGCCAAACTGGTGCTTCAGCGATTTAATTGGCAATATGACCAGCGACTGCCAGGGCAGTTCCAGCTCCTTAAAACCTGGGTTGCGGTCGAGGTTGTTGTTAATATGATCGGTATCGTACTTAAAGGCCAGCAACAAGTGCCTGATGCGCTCTATCTGCTCTTTGGTAATGTTGAGCATGTGCGAAATCTGCTTTTCGGTACCCTTGTCGAGCTCGAGCCAGCCAGCGCTGGCAGCAGAGGCTTTTACGGTGCTGTCGAATACGGTGTCGTATACCTGCTGTTCACTTTGCCCCTGCTGTATCGACTGGCTTAGCCGCTGAAAGTTAAGCAGGTCTTCGCTTTTTTGCTCGAATACACTGGAGGTTGGCAGACTGAAGAGTGACACCAAGAAGGCAGCCAGCCCATAGAGCCCGACAAACAGCATGGCCAGCAGCAGAAACCCTACATGGGTATAGTCGGTAGCCAGTTGGGTGTTGCTTTTGAATTCGTAAAAGAACCACAGAAAAATATAGCAGCTCAGCAGAATAGCCCCCAGCAGTACCAGCGCCCTGCTCTTTTTGTTGAAGTTAAGATAAGCTACCCATTTCAGGTTGGTGCACAGAAACAGGATGTAGAACGCCAGCAAGGCGAGCAGTGGCAGAAAAATGTAGCTTGTATAATCGAAATTGAGCAGCGTGAGCAGGAGCGTGCCAAAGAGGAGGAGCTCAAACCAGTCCCAGGCAATTTGCAGAAATTTGTTTTTATGGTAGAGCAGTAACTGGCGCCAGATGTAAAAGCCTTTACCCAGAAAAACTACGAGCAAACCGAAAAAAGTGTGGTACACCAGGTGCAGCAGCACCGGAGATGTTATCTGAATAAAATCAGTAGAAAGAACATAGGCGATGTAAATGGCAAGGGCGATGTAGGCACCTATGGCTGCTTTCAGAAAGAAATGCCAGAGGTATCCTAAAAAATCAGTTTTCCGGAGGTTTAGCACACTGTTGCGCTGCGCCAGAAAAACAGAGACAATAAAAATAACCAGCAAAATATTGTGGA
This sequence comes from Pontibacter qinzhouensis, assembly GCF_008017455.1. Lineage (GTDB taxonomy): Bacteria > Bacteroidota > Bacteroidia > Cytophagales > Hymenobacteraceae > Pontibacter > Pontibacter qinzhouensis. The sequence goes on from NZ_VRTY01000045.1 coordinate 22,158, forward strand.
TGTACGGCAACATAGGCTCCGAGAGCTCTTGTTGTTGCAGACTTTCGGCTGTAAGCAGCAAATTTGCCAATAGCAATGCCCAACTGATAACAGCCGTGGTAATTAGCAAATAGGTTGTGTTAATTTTTGTTAGCATAAAACGGAAAACCGTGTTTTGTTTTAGCTGCGACCGAATTTGGGTATTAGAGCATGTTTAACATGTAGTCTCTTGCGCTGCAAGGTGTTTATATCTGAACCTGCGTCTAAGCTTTTTTCGCCTGTAGCATTGCCACGACACTCAAAACTATTTCGCCAGAACCCTTACTAAACAATATGCGCTTGCAAAAACGAACTGTAAACAAGCTCTCAGAAGACTTAGAATCCGGGAAAGGTAAGAAAAATTTTCTCTCTTTAGCCAAGGTGTCAGAACGACTTTTTTTATAACACCTTGCATAACGTATTTTTGTGGCAGAGGTTGGAGCATGTTTGCGTTTTCTGCTTTAGCCGACATTTGCCTGAAAAACGCCGGTTTCAGGCTCGGTAATAGCAAAACAGACGAGTACAGTGGCCAGGGACAAATATATCTACCATTGTAATTTTCAGTTCACTTTATATGACCTGATGTCTTAAAAATGGTTTTGTCTTCCTGCTGCTGTAAAAATAAAACTGCCTGTTATAACAAAATAACCATGTAATTGGCAGTTTGTGTATAACAGGCAGCTTGAAAAATATTAGTGGTTATGCGCACCTTTATGTTTAAGGCTTGCAGTCGCTGAACCTATTAGCGGCTGTAGTTAGGTGCCTCACGCATAATCTGAACATCGTGCGGATGGCTTTCGCGCAGACCTGCTCCGGTTATTTTTACCATTTTGGCCTTTTGCAGCTCCTCTATAGAAGCCGTGCCGCAATAGCCCATACCAGCTTTTAAACCGCCAACCAACTGGTAAAGTACCTCGGCCACATGTCCTTTAAAAGGAACCTGGCCAACAATGCCTTCCGGTACCAGCTTTTTAACGTCTACTTCGCTGCTCTGGAAATAACGGTCTTTCGAGCCTTCTTCCATGGCTTCTACAGAGCCCATGCCGCGGTAGGTTTTAAACTTACGGCCTTCATAAATAATCATCTCGCCTGGTGCCTCTTCTGTGCCTGCCAGTAAAGATCCGATCATAATGGAACTGGCTCCTCCTGCCAGTGCCTTTACCACATCGCCTGAAAACTTAATGCCACCATCAGCAATAACCGGTACATCTGTTCCTTCCAGGCCCCTTACTGCCTCCATTACGGCCGAAAGTTGCGGTACACCAATTCCGGCAATAACGCGGGTGGTACAGATACTGCCTGGGCCAACACCAACTTTTACAGCATCGGCTCCGGCATCGGCCAGGGCTTTGGCTCCTTCGGCTGTGGCTACGTTGCCGGCAATCAGTTCCAGGTCGGGAAACTGTGTTTTAATTTCACGCACTTTATCCAGCACGCCTTTCGAGTGTCCGTGTGCCGTGTCGATACTGATAACGTCTACTCCGGCATCGGCCAGGGCTTTGATGCGGTCCATTACGTCGGGGGTTACACCCACGGCTGCACCTACACGCAAACGGCCAAATTCATCTTTGCAGGCAAAGGGGCGGTCTTTCTTCTTCAGAATGTCTTTGTAGGTTATCAGGCCCACCAGTTTGCCGCTATCATCTACAACAGGTAACTTTTCAATTTTGTATTGCTGCAGAATATCTTCGGCTTTGGCCAGGTCGGTGCCTTTTTCGGCGGTTACCAGGTTCTCGCTGGTCATGATGGCGGCAACAGGCTGGGTCAGGTCTTTCTCGAAGCGCAGGTCGCGGTTCGTGATAATGCCGGTCAGTCTGCCTTCTGCATCCACAATCGGAATACCACCGATCTTGTTCTCGTTCATAATGCGCACGGCATCGCCGAGGGTAGCGGTTTGCTCCAGCGTTATCGGGTCCAGAATCATGCCGCTTTCGGAGCGCTTTACTTTGCGCACCTGGGCTGCCTGTTTCTTAATAGACATGTTTTTGTGTATGAAACCAATGCCGCCTTCCTGCGCCATGGCTATAGCCAGATCCGCTTCTGTAACCGTGTCCATGGCGGCCGAAAGGAGCGGAATGTTTATCCTGATGTTGCGCGTCAGGCGGGTAGAAGTGTCAGTATCTTTGGGGAGCACCTCGGAGTAAGCCGGGAGCAAAAGCACGTCATCGTAGGTAAGTGCTTCGAATAGAATTTTAGACTGATCAGAGATCATGGCAAATAATTTAGGGGTCCTTATTTGCCGCGTAAAACTACAAAATATTTTTCAGCTTAAAAAGAATTTCTGCAAGTTAGTAGATTTAAATATTATAAAGCCGACGATTTGTTAGCCTGAGGTATGGTGTTTTGAATGATTGAATGAGTGGATGAATGGATGAGTGAATGAATCGATTCTGGTATATCTGCACCCTTGGGCCTTTTTAGGGGGAAAAGCTTTTGGAGGCCGTTTTCATTCGAATAATTTGCTTTGTAGCCTAAGACGCTGCGAGGTTATGCGGGTATTATTAACTTTCTAACTTTAAATTTTCTACCTTAGTAAACTTTCATATCCGGGTCTATTTCGGTGGCCCAGGCGTGTATGCCGCCTTTCAGGTTTAGGAGGTTTTCGTAGCCGAAGCGCTGGCTCAGGTAGTTAATGGCTTGCGCACTCCGGAAGCCGTGGTGGCAGATAACGACCACCGGCACATCCTGCCTGATGCGGTTAACCTGCTTTGGCAACTCTCCGAGCGGAATCAGGTCGCCGCCCAGGTTGCATATCTGAAATTCTGATAGCTCGCGCACATCCACCAGTTGCAGCTTGCCCTGGTGCGCCATTCTTGCCTTCAGCTCCTGTACCGTAATTTCGTTCATAGGTGGTTCGCTTAACAATCCGGATTATTACAGGATGTAATTTTGTCCCTTAAAATCAGATTCGCAAACTTAGCACCCGATATTCTTGTTTCTCCAGCTCATTCTTTCTTTTAATGGATTTTACGATACTTCCTTTTTTAACGGCAGGTGCTCCTGCAGCTACAGGCTTGGCAGAGGTGTGGCAGCAGTTTGTGGCAGGTCTGCAGCACACCACGCCGCTGGAGTACCTAGCCGTAGTAGCAGGCATCGCCAGTGTGTGGTTCTCGAAGCAGGAAAACATCTGGGTGTTTCCGGTTGGCCTGGTTAGTACACTAATCTATGTGTACCTGAGCTTTAAGTTTGATCTTATCGGGGAGGCCAGTGTTAATATTTATTACTCGGTACTGAGTGTATATGGCTGGATTTTATGGGCCAGAAAAAACAAAGCCGACGAGCATGTGCTGCATATTACGTTTGCCACCAAAAAGCAGTGGCTCCAGCAGCTCGGTTTTTTTGCCATGCTCTACGGCCTTATCTACTTCAGCCTGGTTTATTTACGCGATGCCTTTTACCCGGGCGTTATTCCGTGGGCCGATGCGCTGGCTAGTGCCACTGCCTACACAGGCATGTGGCTTATGGCAAAGAAAAAGGTCGAAAGCTGGTACTGGTGGATCGGGACCAATATTGCCTCTGTGCCATTGTACTTTGTGAAGGGGCTGGTGTTTACATCGGTTTTTTATGTCGTGCTGCTGCTCATGGCTTTTGCCGGACTGGCCGCCTGGAAAAGGAAAGCTGTTAGGCCGGCAGCAGGTGTTGTTGCTGCCTGAAAATAATTTAGAAATCTTCTTATTCTCCTGTCTTTGAGTTATTTGGTTTTGTTATACCGGTTTAAAGTGAGGCAGCAGTGGCTGTAGCTGCCCTAGAAAGAAGTGAGAGATGGAGCTTGCTTGTATATTTCTGACTTTTAAGTAATTACGATTTTTTATGCCTGCCTTTTGCGGTAAATAAATGTTCCAATTGCCTGTTTTAGCTGTTTTAGGAGAGCCGGGCAAGAAAAAAAGATTTTAAGTTCCTGTAATTGAGTAACCAGAATTTATTATATTCAGGAAAGTCAATCCCTGGAGCGGCAGCTTACGTACATGTGGTATAAGCTCAACAAAGAGAGATTCTTTTAGAACTCGCGTTACAACTTGTGGAACCCCTAAACATGCAAAAAAATGAAGCAGCGGAAATTAGAATTACCCGAAGAGTTGAAGTATGTGAACCGGCTAAAGTGGGGCTACGAATCGCCCGACGAAAGCCCGAAGAGAGTGTATTTTAGGCAGTATGGCGATAAAAGGCCAAAAGAATTAAACGTTTATAATTTCTATGGATACAGTTTTTCCGAAAATTAATTTTTACTCCCGCATTGGTACAAGAGCTGTAAGTCTGCTATAGATTTACAGCTCTTGTAGTTTACAAGCCGCTGCTACATCATTTTAATTAAAAATTAGAAATAGGGAGTACCAAGGCGATTGCCAGCTGAATAAGCAGCTTTACTTATGTAGAAATAAACCTGGCTGTAGCAGTCTTAAGTTTATCTGCTTTGCCCAGACGCTCGCAGGAGCTGCGCACGCTGCGAGGACTTTGCTGTTAACTTTTCAAGTAACCAGGTAACAAATAAACTATCAGCAATCAGCAATCAAATTATTCGAATGAAAATGGCCTTCAGAAGGAAATCCGTTACAAAAGCGCCAAGGGGCTGCATAAACTGTTTTACTTGAGTTTACTAAGCCAAACCTTTTACAACCTGCTTCGGCTGCAACCTCCTTTTGCTCCAAAGTGCTGCAGTGGCAGAACTTTGTTTACCTTTACCTGCTGCTACTTTTACTTTCCAGCTTAAACACTGCCACGGCATGCTCAGAATTTCAGTAACCGGCCCCGAGTCTACAGGCAAATCTACCATCTCCGAAAAACTCGCGCAGCATTACCGTACCGTTTGGGTGCCAGAGTATGCCCGCTCCTACATCAGCAGCCTGAACCGACCTTATACACTGGCCGATATAGAAGCCATAGCCGAAGGGCAACTGGCGCAGGAAGCGAGGCTGGAGCAGCACGCCAACAATTTGCTTTTTGCTGATACCGACCTGCTGGTGCTGAAAATCTGGAGTGAAAACGCATTTGGCCACTGCCCCCCCTGGATTCAGGAGAAACTGGAGCAGCAACCATACAACCTTTACCTGCTCATGGGCGTTGATTTGCCCTGGGAACCAGATCCGCAACGGGAGCACCCGCACCTGCGCCAGTACTTCTACAACCTCTACAAAAAAGAGCTGCAGCAGTTGCAGATGCCTTTTGTAGAGATAAGCGGGTTGCAGGAAGAGCGGTTTCTGATGGCCCGAAAACACGTAGATAAACTAATTAAAAACAACAGGAACTGAAGCTGATCACCATACCCGGTTTTGTTTCAGCGTCTTAAACCTCAACATATGTTACATTTTATTCAGAACGATACCTTTAAAGTTGGCGTCGATAGCAAAGGCGCCGAACTTAACCATTTTGTAAAGCTCGATGAGCAGCTGGAGCTGATCTGGCAGGGCGACCCGGCTTTCTGGGCGGGTCGCGCGCCCAACCTTTTCCCCATTGTAGGTGAGTTGCCAAACCAGCAGTACGAGGCCAAAGGCCAGACTTTCCACATGAAACGCCACGGTTTTGCGCGCCAAAGCGAGTTTGAGCTGGTAGAGGAGCACCAGGATAAACTGGTATTTGAGCTGAAGCAGAACGAGGCCACGCTGGCGCAGTACCCTTACAAGTTCAGCCTCCTGATCGCCTATAAACTAACCGGCAACAAGCTCGACATTACTTACTTTGTTCGTAACGACGATAGCGAGGCACTGTATTTCTCTATCGGGGGGCATCCGGCCTTTAATGTGCCGCTGTACCCGCAGGAGCAGTACACCGACTACTTTATAGAATTTGAGCAGGAGGAAACCCTGAGCCGCTACCTGCTAAACGAGCAGGGGCTACTGAGCGGCGACACCGAGCGCGTGCTGGAGCAGGAGCGGGTGCTACCGCTGCACCACGACCTGTTCCGGAAAGATGCCCTGGTGTTTAAGAACACAAAGTCGCAGCGGCTGCAACTGGCCAGCCACACCAATCCGCTCCGACTGGAGCTCACCTTCGAGGGCTTTCCGTTCCTGGGCATCTGGGCAAAACCCAACAATGCTCCATTTGTGTGCCTGGAGCCCTGGTGCGGTGTAGCCAGCAGCGAAGGCGATACCGGCAAGCTCGAAGAGAAAGAAGGCATAGAGCATATTGCCCCCAAGCAAGCCTTCGAAAGAACCTTCAGCATAGAAGTGCTGTAGCAACCCTTGGCCCTTTTTGGCTTAAAACCCTTTGGAAGGGCTTTTTCATTGGAATAATTTATTTGTTGATTGCTAGTTGCTGATTGTTTAATTGTTAAATGGCTAAATTGTTAGATGGTTCATTGAAAAGTTAACAGCAAAGACCTCGCATCGTACGCAGCTCCTGCGAGTGTGTGGGCAAAGCAGATGAAAAGCGAATAAGCCTTATATCTATAATCTAACATCTAAAATCTAGTATCTAAAAAAAGAATCCCCGGTTGATGCTGATCAGCCGGGGATTTAAGTTTGTAGTCACTGCAACGAAGGTTCCGGAAACTTAGGAACTTTGATTCTTCGGAGGTCATATTCAGGTTCAAAATCATTTATAGGTAATGATATGCCTGGTGGGAGGTCAAGATCTGGTAAGTCATCGCCAATTGGTTCGCCCCCATCATCGTCGTTATCAGTAGATGGCGGCACGTCGAATTTTTTGTGTGGCGAGAATGCATAATACGCCAGTATTGATAGCAAGGCAAACGTATAAAGTAGACTGATCATCATCACATTTCAACTTAAAAAATAAAAAAAATCTTAAACCGACACGTGTAGCCTCACACTCCTAAGAAGCTGAGGGCTAAGTGTCTGTTTATGATTTAGAACGTACTTTTAGGGTAAGTGGTTTTTATCTTTACTTAAAAAAAACAGCTGCTGCCCCCTTGCTATAGTCATAGTTCCGGTATTTACAGCTTCAGCACCTTTGCTTTAGCCAGAATTAGGAAGTACTTTTGCAGCAGTTTAGGGGTGCCTTTTAAAATACGGGCTGAGATTATACCCATTGAACCTGATCCGGGTAATGCCGGCGAAGGGAAAACGGATAAAAACTAAAGAGCAGGAGGCTACCCCCTGGCCGACCTGAGTGTTTTACCTATTGCTTTTTACAACCCCATGAAGTACTTTCTTGTTGCGATGGCTGTTATGCTATTGCCATTGCAGTTGCTGGCCCAGGTTAAACTGAGCGGGCACATTACTAACGCTACCCAGGGCGAAGCCTTGCCCGGTGCCACCGTACTGTTAAAAGAAGCCAGCGGCACAGCCACCACCACCGACCAGAACGGCTACTACGAATTCAGCAATCTGCCAGCAGGCACAACGTATACGGTGCAGGTTACTTTTCTGGGCTTCGATGCAGCGGAGCGGCAGGTAAACCTATCGGGTAGTCGCCGCCTCGACATCAGGCTAAACCCCAAGAGCGTACGTACCTCCGAAGTAGTGGTAACCGCTACCCGTGCCACCGAAAAAACCGGCACCACCTACACCAACGTGAGCAAAGAAGAAATTGCAGAGCGTAATTTCGGGCAGGACATTCCGTACCTCCTCGACCAGACACCCTCGGTAGTGGTTAATTCAGATGCAGGGGCAGGAGTGGGTTATACCGGTATCCGGATTCGCGGCTCCGACATTACCCGCATCAACGTAACCGTAAACGGCATTCCGATAAACGATGCCGAGAGCCATGGCGCTTTTTTTGTGAACATGCCCGATCTGGGCACCTCGGTGCAGGATATACAGGTGCAACGCGGCGTAGGCACTTCAACTAACGGCGCAGCAGCTTTTGGGGCGAGCATCAACATGAGTACGTTGGGCCTGAACCGTGAGGCTTACGCAGAAGCACTAAACACCTACGGCTCTTATAACACCTGGCGCCACAGCCTCTCGTTCGGCTCCGGCCTCCTGAACGATAAGTTTACAGTAGATGCCCGCCTTTCTAAAATAAGTTCGGATGGGTATGTAGACCGGGCTTTCTCCGACCTGAAATCGTACTACCTGGCGGCAGGCTACCACGGCAAAACCAGCACCCTGAAGTTTGTGACATTCTCTGGGGTAGAGCAGACCTACCAGGCCTGGAACGGCGTGCCGGAGGAGATACTGGCAACCAACCGCACCTACAACTCCCTCAGCTACGACAACGAAACCGACAATTACCAACAGGACCACTACCAACTGCACTACTCCAAAACCTTTGGCAGCAACTTCGACTTTGGCGGTGCGCTGCACTTTACGCGGGGCAAAGGTTACTACGAGCAATACCGCACCAACCGCCGGTTGTCTAACTACAATATTGCGCCGGTTATTATTGGCGACACCACCATTAGCCGATCGGACCTGATACAGCGCAAATGGCTCGATAATAACTTTTACGGCGCCACCTATGCCTTTAACTATTACTCCACCGACCGCAGATTAGTAACAACTTTGGGAGGAGGAGTAAACAAATATGATGGTGATCATTTTGGCGAAGTGATATGGGCGCAGTATGCCTCTACCAGTGGCATCAGGCACCGCTATTACGATAACAATGCCGTTAAGACAGATTTCAACATCTACACAAAGGCCACTTACCAACTGAGCCAGAAGCTGGGGCTGTTCGGCGACCTGCAGTACCGCACCATCGGCTACAGTGTTGAGGGCCTCGATGATGACAGGCGCGACGTAACCCAGGAAGCAGATTTCGCTTTCTTCAACCCTAAAGCAGGTGTAACCTATGCCCTCACCGACAACCAAACGTTCTATACCTCGCTTGCAGTTGGTAACCGCGAGCCGGTACGCTCCGACTTTACAGACCAATCGGATGAAGACAGAGAGCGTGGCATCAGGCCGCAGGCTGAGCGCATGGTAAACCTGGAAGCCGGTTACCGCTTGCGTGGCGCTACTGGCGGAGTAACGGAATCTACACCAGGTACGCGCTACACCTTAGATGCCAATGTGTATTATATGGATTACCAGAACCAACTGGTGCTGACCGGGCAGCTGAACGATGTGGGTAACGGTCTCAGAACGAACATAAAAGACAGCTACAGGGCCGGTATTGAACTGGCAGGAGCTTTGAGCTTAAACGATTTTGTGGAGTTCCGCAGTAACCTGACCCTGAGCCGCAACAAGATCCGCAACTACACCGAAACTGTCTATATCTACGACGAAGACTATAATGTAGAAGGCATTGTGGAAAATGAGTATGAAGAAACGGATATATCGTTCTCTCCGGCCGTTATTTCTGCGCACAGCATTGAAGTGCAGCCGGTGCGTGGCCTGAAAGCAGCCTTGCTCTATAAAACCGTTAGCAGGCAGTACCTCGATAACACCTCCAGCAACGACCGCAGCATAAACGGCTACCAGGTGCTGGACCTGCGCCTGCGCTACACAGTTAAGCCACAGTTTATGCGCGAAGTGGAGCTGGCCCTGCTGGTAAACAACCTGCTCAGCAAAAAGTACGAAGCAAATGGCTACACCTGGAGCGAGATGTATGCCGGCGACCCAGGCCGTTACGACTACAACCACTACTACCCACAGGCCACCCGCAATTTCCTGCTCTCGCTGGGCCTGAAGTTTTAAAGCAGATAACCTTTGCAGAAGAGCCTCATCAATTTGTTGGTGGGGCTTTTTTTATGGATTTTTTGTCTGAATTCTTAACTTGTTGCTATTGCTGATTAGCTTTTTTACGTACTGTTCTAGAGGAAGAAACAACAATCAACAAGTAACAACCAGCAACAAAAATATGGCCTACGAATCTGCAGGAGCACCCGACTATTTTAACATAGATGATTTACTGACTGAGGAACACAAGCTCATCCGGCAGACCATGCGCGACTTTGTGAAACATGAAATATCTCCGAACATAGAGCAGTGGGCGCAGGAAGCACATTTCCCTTCAGAAATTGTAAAGAAGTTTGGCGATGTAGGCGCGTTCGGGCCTACCATTCCGGAAGAATACGGCGGTGGTGGCCTGGACTACATCAGCTATGGGCTAATTATGCAGGAGATTGAACGTGGCGACTCAGGCATGCGCTCCACTGCCTCGGTGCAGGGCTCGCTGGTGATGTACCCGATCTATGCCTATGGCTCGGAGGAGCAGCGCAAAAAGTTTTTGCCTAAACTGGCCAGTGGCGAGTGGCTGGGCTGCTTTGGCCTCACCGAGCCCGACTTTGGCTCGAACCCGGGTGGCATGAAGACTAACATAAAAGACATGGGTGACCATTACCTGCTCAACGGCTCAAAAATGTGGATATCTAATTCACCAGAGTGCCAGATGGCGGTGGTATGGGCCAAAAACGACGAAGGCCGCATAAAAGGTCTGCTTGTGGAGCGTGGCATGGAAGGTTTCTCAACACCCGAAATCCACAATAAATGGAGTCTGCGCGCCAGCTGCACCGGCGAACTGGTGTTCGATAACGTAAAGGTGCCGAAAGAGAACGTGTTTCCGAATATAGAAGGCTTACGCGGCCCACTCGGCTGCCTCGACTCTGCCCGCTACGGCATTGCCTGGGGAGCCATAGGAGCTGCCATAGATTGCTACGAATCGGCCAGAAAGTATGCGCTGGAGCGGGTACAGTTCGATAAACCGATTGCCAGCTTTCAGCTCATCCAGAAAAAGCTGGCCGAAATGCTCACCGAAATTACCAAGGCACAATTGCTGGCCTGGCGATTAGGCACGCTCAAAAACGAAGGGAAAGCCACGACGCAGCAAATATCGATGGCCAAGCGCAACAACGTAGATATGGCCCTGCAGGTGGCCCGTGAGGCAAGGCAGATACATGGTGGCATGGGCATTACCGGCGAGTACCCGATTATGCGCCACATGATGAACCTCGAATCGGTTATTACCTACGAAGGCACCCACGACATACATCTGCTCATTACCGGAGCCGATATTACAGGTATTCAAGCATTTAAGTAATATCTGGCTGAATCAGGATTTAACAAAATATTATATTTGCTAATTTTATTAGATAAATGGGTGAAATGTATAAAATTATTAGCAAAATTAGTTAAATTCGTACTCAGAAATGGAGCAAAAGCAGGGGCAAAACTGTTACCTTTAAGTACAGCTACTGCTGCTTAAACAGGATTATAGAATACCATGAGAGAAGATTATATCACTGGTGAAAAAGAAAGCCTAACGCCAGCTGAACGTGATATAGATAAAGCGCTTCGCCCGCTCAGTTTCCACGATTTTACAGGTCAGGCTAAAATTGTGGAAAACCTGAAGATATTTGTGCAGGCAGCGCGGCGCAGAGGAGAAGCACTGGACCACGTGCTGCTGCACGGACCTCCGGGCCTGGGTAAAACCACCTTATCGCACATTATCGCCTCAGAGCTGGATGCTAACATTAAAATGACTTCGGGCCCAGTGCTCGATAAGCCAAGCGACCTGGCAGGCTTGCTCACGAACCTGGAGCAGAACGATGTACTGTTTATAGACGAGATACACCGCCTCAACCCGATTGTGGAAGAGTACCTGTATTCGGCAATGGAAGACTATAAGATCGACATTATGCTCGATTCTGGTCCTAATGCCCGCTCTGTTCAGATAAGCCTGAACCCCTTTACGCTTATTGGCGCCACCACGCGCTCTGGCTTGCTTACGGCACCTTTACGCGCCCGTTTCAGCATTAACTCCAGGCTGGAGTACTACGATGCCGAACTGCTTACTACCATCGTGAAACGATCTTCAGCCTTGCTCGGAGCACCTATACATGCCGATGCCGCTTTTGAGATTGCGCGCCGTAGCCGGGGCACGCCCCGGATTGCCAACAACCTGCTCCGCCGCACCCGCGATTTTGCCCAGGTGAAAGGCGATGGCACCATAACCGTAGACATTGCCAAGTTTGCCCTCAACGCGCTGGACGTAGACCATAACGGCCTCGACGAAATGGACAACCGCATTCTGCTTACTATTATCGATAAATACAAAGGTGGCCCGGTAGGTATTTCTACCATTGCAACAGCTTGTGGCGAAGAAGCTGAAACAATTGAGGAAGTTTACGAACCCTTCCTGATTCAGGAGGGTTATATAAAAAGAACAGCTCGCGGCCGCGAAACCACTGAACTTGCGTATAAGCATTTAGGTAAAATTCCGCCGCAGCAGGTAACGGGCGGAAGCCTTTTTAGTCAACCAGAAGTTTAAGTAAACTGTTTGTAATAAGTGTTAAGAAGCAGGCTTTGTGGCCTGCTTTTTTATTTTGAGTAAGCTGCTGAAGTTCCTGTTCTAATGGAAAATGGTGGAGTCATCAGAAAACTACTCTGCAGCTTTGAGTTTAAACAAGTAACTTATAAGAGGTAACCCTTGGCATAAAAATGACCATATTCCTTTTGAAGGGCTTTTTCATTGGAAAAATAGCTGATTGTACGGTAGCCGACAAATATTCATTTCTACTTGTACCACCTCCACTTTTTGTCATCCTGTAAGGATCTTGTGGGCGAGATGCAAAAGCACTGGCTACTGGCGGTTTAATTAAAGTTTGCATAGTAGCTGTTTCAGCTTTAATAGCAGCGATAGGTTATTTTATTGCCTAAGTCTTTGTTCTTTTTGTTTTGATACAAAAAGAACCAAAAAATCAAGACTCGCCAAATCGAGGGCCCCTGCACCCCCACTCGCTGAATGTTTCCCCAACAGTGCCGGCTCATTCTGTGCACCTGGCAAAGGTGATTGTGCTGTAGCTTGCCGCTGCAAAACATTAGTAAAGGTTAGCTTTCGGTGAAATTATTCTAATGATTTTGGCTTTCCGGAGGACTTTTGATACTAAATAGTCAAGGGCTACCTCAGTCATACATCCAGAATCTATCAGAAACAACCATTTATCAATTGAACCATTTAGCCATTTAACAATCAGCAACAAGTCAAATTATTCCAATGAAAATGGTCTTCCAAAGGGTTTTGACACTTTATTGGCTAAAGGGTAGTTGACAGTAATAGGGTGAGAAGAATGGTGCTGCAGCAGCCAGCAAAGAACAAACGTGCAAACGGATTTATTTTAGCGTAGTTTTGTTCTTACATGTAGCTACCCCTAAAATCCTCAAGATTGACGAAAGACCAACATACATACCTTATAAAGCAAAAGGCGCAGGAACTGGGATTCATGTATTGTGGCGTTTCGAAGGCGGAGTTTCTGGAAGAGGAGGCTCCCCGGCTGGAGCGATGGCTGAACCAGAACATGCACGGGCAGATGCGCTATATGGAGAACCACTTCGATAAACGCCTGGACCCGCGTCTGCTCGTAGATGGTGCCAAATCGGTGGTGTCGTTGCTGCTCAATTATTTTCCTGAAGAAAAGCAGCAGGAAGAGGACAATTACAAAATATCGAAATATGCCTATGGCACCGATTACCACTTTGTAATCAAAGACAAACTAAAGGAACTGCTGCACTTCATCAACGACGAAATAGGAGAGGTGGGCGGCCGTTGCTTCGTAGATTCTGCCCCGGTTATGGACAAAGCCTGGGCAAAGAAAAGCGGCCTGGGCTGGGTAGGCAAAAACAGCAACCTGATTACCCCACAGGTCGGCAGTTTCTATTTTATAGCCGAACTGATCATAGACCTGGAGCTTACGTATGACGGGCCTATTAAAGATTATTGCGGCTCGTGCACCCGATGTTTGGATGCCTGCCCCACTGATGCCATTATAGCGCCCTATGTAGTAGATGGCAGTAAGTGCATTTCGTATTTCACCATAGAACTGAAAGACCAACTGCCACAGGAAATGAACGGGAAATTCGGGAACTGGGTGTTTGGCTGCGATATTTGCCAGGATGTGTGCCCCTGGAACAGGTTCAGCAAGCCTCACCAGGAAGCAGCTTTTGCGCCGCATCCGGACCTGCAGCACCTGAAAAAAGCAGATTGGCAGGAGCTGACGCATGAAGTGTTTTCGCAGCTATTCAGGAAGTCCGCCATAAAAAGAGCAGGCTATAATGGCCTGCTCCGGAATATTAAATTTGTACAAGGTACGACCAAAGAGGAGAACTAAACTTTAGCTTTAGAGAACACACGGTTCAGGATGCGTAAGTACATGCCTGAGAACTTGTCATAACACCATTGTTTCAATTGTTTTATCTCCTCTACTACTAGAACTTTGAAAGCTTTTCTAAGCTCCTTCTCAAACAGCGCCTTATCGAAACTTACTTTCAATAAGATGGTTTTTACGTATTCTAACATTTCTTTGTAGATGTATGATATATGGATTCTATTAACAAATACGTGTTTTTACTTAAAAAGTATGGTAAGTCACAAGACTAATTAGTAAGTGTAAAGGTATAAAAAATTGTATATAAGCTCAAGGAAAACTAACTAATATTTGTAAGTATCATGCTTACAGCTTGTTACTGATGTGGTTACGAATTGAGCAATAGGTGCAGCAAGCAGTTAATGAAAATCAAAAAAAATATTCAATTTGCTTTACACAATTTAAGGCGATAGTTAAACGTTTTAGCCTGTCTGCCTGCTCTTTCAGTGTGCCTCCATACTAGTCCTGGAGCTTGTTTTTAGTGGTTTCCTGCTTTTATCCTTTACACCAAGCGGCAGAACCAGTTCTGAGTTGCAGTAAACAGAGTTTCCGGCTTTGGGAGTACAATAATCTGTTATCTTTGCTGTTCCTGTGTTTACTAACCACGGCTTATTCAGGTCCACAAATAGCATATGCGATTTTTAGTTGTCTTTGCTTTCTTTTTTTTCGCGTGCGTAGGTTTTGCTGCGGCGCAGCAGGTGAGCATAGAGCTTGGCAAAAGTAAGCTGCCTATAAATCAGTATTTTACTATCTCAGTGAAGCTGCAGGATCAGGAGCTGAAAGATATCTCAGCCTTTCCTGACATAGAAGGATTTAAGAAAAGCACGAAGTTCTCATCTACCAAAACAATTATAGTAGGTGGTAAAACCACTGTCATTTTAACTATTACGCAGAATTACGCAGCTTTTGAGGAAGGCGAATTTGAGCTGAAACCATTTGCCATGAAAGTGAACGGGCAAACAGAGCAAGCCAAAGGAACACTTATACAGGTGTTGCCTATGGCAGCAGGTGGCCCACAAAGTCCTGCTCCACCCGACCTGGCTACAACCGATGCAGAAGCCGATGAAGATATAGCAGCAGAACAGGAATTTGTGGACATGGAAGACAATGCCTTTCTGACGCTCTACACTAGCAAAAAAGAAATATTTGTGGGAGAAGGAGTGGGCGTGGTGCTTTATTTTTACCTGGCAAATGAAGACCAGCGCCTGCTCGATTTCCACGACTTTGCCAGCCAGCTAACGGGCATCCTGAAACAGCTGAAACAGCCAAACGTGTGGGAAGAGACTTTTGAGATAGGAGAAATTACGCCGGAGCAGGTTACTATTTCAGATAAGCCGTTTCTGCGGTTTAAGCTTTACGAAGCAGTTTTGTACCCGCTCACCAAGGAGCCGCTCGTTTTTCCGGCGCTATTCCTGAAAATGATTAAATACAAGGTGGCCAAAAACCCAAACCTGCTTACCGACGACAGGTTAGAAGGCTACAAAACGTTTAGAGCCCGCGAACGCAACATATTGGTAAAGGAACTGCCGCCACACCCCCTGCGCGATGTAGTGCCGGTTGGGAGCTATACTCTACACGAGAGTATCTCAAAAAGCAACCTGGCAGTTAACAAAAGCCTGAAGTACCAGTTCGAAATTGAAGGAGAAGGCAACCTGACGGCTATTATGCCTCCTGTACCTGCCGCCATAGATGGTTTGGAGTTTTACCCTTCTGACTTGAACCAGAGTATAACCAGGCGCGATGGCCGCATAACAGGCATCAAAACCTTTATTTACCCGGCAGTAGCGCGGCAACCCGGCTATTACAGCCTGAGCGATGCCTTTGAGTGGGTGTTTTTTAACCCCGAAACGGCTGCCTACGATACGCTAAGGCCGCAAATGATTGTGCGCATAACCGGCGAAAGCGACAGCGACGATCTGATTTTGTCAAGAAATTTGGGCGCTTTTTATAATATCATTGAGAATGAAGAAAATACTTTGGTAAGTTTACATTATGTAGACAAAATTAAGCGCTACACTAATATTGTGTTGCTGGTACTACTGGTTGTATCGGCAGTTGTATTTTTTAAGAAATAAGGAATAATGAGCAATTCTTACGGTAAGCTTTTCCGGATAACGACTTTCGGAGAATCGCATGGCGCCGCAGTAGGAGTAATTGTTGACGGCTGCCCTGCTGGTATCGACATTACCCCCGAAGAGATCCAGCATGCCCTGGATCGCCGCCGCCCTGGCCAGTCAAACATCACCACACCCCGCAAAGAAGAAGATAAGGTAACCATACTGTCCGGTATTTTCGAGGGCAAAACACAGGGTACACCTATTGCCATGGTTGTTAACAACAAAGACCAGGCAAGCCACGACTACTCTCACATTGAGCATGCCTTCCGGCCTTCGCACGCCGATTATACCTACACCGCCAAATACGGCACCCGCGATTACCGGGGCGGTGGCCGCAGCTCTGCCCGCGAAACTGTGGCACGTGTGGCGGCAGGTGCTCTGGCTGCTAAAATGCTGCAGCACTATGGCATTACGGTAGCCGCTTATGTATCGCAGGTGGGGAACATAAAGATGCAGCAGGAGTATACAGAACTGGACCTGAACCTGATAGACTCTAACATTGTGCGTTGCCCGGATAGCAGCACCGCTTCCGAAATGATTAAGCTGATTGAAGATGCCCGCGACAGCCTCGACACCATTGGTGGGGTGGTGAGTTGTGTTATAAAAGGAGTGCCTGCCGGCCTGGGTGAACCTGTGTTTGATAAGCTACACGCAGAACTCGGAAAAGCCATGCTCAGCATAAATGCCGTAAAAGGTTTTGAGTACGGAAGTGGTTTTGAAGGCG
Organism: Pontibacter qinzhouensis; assembly: GCF_008017455.1. Taxonomy (GTDB): domain Bacteria; phylum Bacteroidota; class Bacteroidia; order Cytophagales; family Hymenobacteraceae; genus Pontibacter; species Pontibacter qinzhouensis. The sequence continues at coordinate 39,001 of NZ_VRTY01000045.1, forward strand.
TTAAAATGAGAGGCTCTGAGCACAACGACCAGTTTTATACCGATGAGGCTGGTAGCGTGCGCACCAAAACCAACCGCTCTGGCGGCATACAAGGTGGCATCTCTAACGGGCAGGATATCTACTTTAACGTGGCCTTTAAGCCGGTAGCTACCATTCTGCAGCCGCAGCAAACCATTAACGACGAAGGCCAGGAGATAACTCTGAAAGGCAAAGGCCGCCACGACCCATGTGTGTTGCCAAGAGCCGTACCTATTGTAGATGCCATGGCTGCCCTGGTTATAGCTGATTTCCTGATGCGCCAGAAGGCCAACAAGCTTGCTTAAAGCCCGCTGATTTCAAGCTGAAGCTGATTTACCCTTGGCCCTTCCGGATGCTTTTTGCCTTCGGAAGGGCTTTTTCATTTGAATAATTTATCACCGCTTGCACAGGTTTTCTCTGTAAAAAAACAGGGCCGGATTCTCTGATGAATCCGGCCCTGTTGATGTCAGCCTTTGCTGTTGCTCTGGTTAGAATATGCGCACATGCACCACCAGGTACCATACGAGTATAAGCACAGGCAGCAGGAACGGAATAGAGAAACGCAGAATATAGGCGAAGAAAGAAGGCATTTTTATACCAGCACTTTCTGCAATGGCTTTTACCATAAAGTTTGGCCCGTTACCAATGTAGGTGAACGCACCGAAAAGTACGGCCGCCAGCGAGATGGCTTCCAGCAATACCAGTGTTGTTGGGTCTACACCAGTGCCTGTGGCAAACTGCCTTACCTCCACCACGCTGTTCTGAGCCATGTCGTATTTAGCCATAGCCAGCGACAGGAAGTTGGCATATGTCGGAGCATTATCGAGGAAACCAGATAAGGAACCAGTAGCCCAGTAGAGGAATGTTGGTGTAATGTACTGTGCAAACTGTGGCGAAGATGCAATTTCGGCAGAAAGCTGCAATGCCGGCATCATAGAAAAGAAGATACCAAAGAAAAGGAATACTACCTCCAGAATAGGGTGGAAATTAAATTTGTTGCCAGCCAGAGCGGTTTTGTTCGAGAACCTGAAGCAGAAAAAAGCTGCCGTTAACTGTATGATCTCACGTAAAAAAGAGAACCTGTTGCCATCATAGTAAATATGCGGCAGCTCCTCTATTACGTTTGGGTCCAGGAAAATAGCACCGATAATAACAGCAAGCCAGGCCAGGTTGCGCTTGCCGCTGATGTAGAACTCCGTTTTGGCTTCGTTCTTTGCTACCACTTCAGGTCGAGGAACAAAAGTTTCTTTGTTACGTCGGTCAAGCAGGAAGAAAACCAGGCAAAGCAGGGTTATTGATAAGATCCAGGGCATAAACAGGTGCTGCAGTGTCCAGAAAAACGGAACACCTTTCAGGAAACCGATAAACAAGGGCGGGTCGCCGAGAGGTGTTAAGAGGCCACCTGCATTACTCACTATAAAAATGAAAAATATAATCTGGTACGGTTTAATGCGATGCACGTTCAGGCGAATAAATGGCCTGATCAGGAGCAAAGAAGCACCTGTGGTACCCACCAGGTTCGCCAGCACCGCTCCCACTGCCACAAGTGCCACATTCATAAGCGGTGTGGCATTGGCGTTTATGTTAATGTAAATACCGCCTGCTGCTATGTAAAGCGAACTCAGCAATACGGCAAATGAGGCATATTCAAAGAACGTATGTATAGGCATGTGCACATCGTGCAGCACAAACAGGTAATAAGCCAGCACGGTTAGCCCCAGTGTAACAGCCACTGTTTTATAGTTATGCTCCCAGAAATGGCCAAACAGAATCGGCCCGCTGGCGATCATGCCGATGAGGATCAGGAACGGGATAATCAGGAAACCAGGCACTGCAGGATGCGCCTGCGCCAGAATAGTAATTTGTTGGAGCATGTTAAATAGGTGGTGTTATAGCTAAACAAAAATTTAACAGTTGCGCAAAGTTACATTTTCTAGTCTAAATAGCTACGGTTAAGCAGACATAATGCTCCCAATCTAGTGTTTAAACATGTGCAGGAAAGGGGGGTATGGGAGTTCTCATAAATATTAAGTAATTTTGGAAACTTTAAAACCATTCGAAAAGTTTTAATATAAACAGCGTATTCTATGATAGAAAATAAAGAAAAGGTAGTTTCAGTTTACGCTGAAGCTAACCCAAACCCAGAATCAATGAAGTTTGTGATGAACGTGGCGTTTTTGCCTGACGGCCAAAGCGTAGACTATCCGAACCTCGAAAGTGCCATGAACTCACCGTTAGCGCAGGAGCTTTTTAACTTCGACTATGTATCGCGTGTGTTTATTGCCAGCAACTTTGTAACCATCACTAAAAGTACTTCTATAGAGTGGGTAAAGCTTATTCCGGAGCTGCGCGCCTTCCTGAAGTCTTATGTAGAGGCAGGTGGCCCTATCTTTACGGAGATGCCGGTTGCTAAAACAGAGGCAACAGCCGGAGCAGATACGACCCCCGAAGATGCCGAATTATCTCAGAAGATTATCGATCTGCTCGAAAACTATGTACGACCTGCGGTTGAGCAGGATGGTGGTAACATCACGTTTAAGTCTTACCACGATGGTGTGGTAACTGTATACCTGCAGGGTTCGTGCAGCGGCTGCCCCTCTGCCACCGTTACCCTGAAAGCCGGTATCGAAAACCTGCTGAAGCGTATGGTACCAGAAGTAAGAGAAGTAGTGGCAGATGGTATTACCATTTAAACACAGATATTATTGATAAAAAAAGGTCCTGCCCGCTTTCGGGGGCAGGACCTTTTTTATTGTGAAGACTTCTAACAGTAGAGAGAGTGGTTAAAACCAGGCATCTTTAAATTTACGTTGCTGGTCAATTGGTCGCTGCCGCGAGCTTCCAGCTCATGGTTTTTATGATGGCGAGTTTTCAACTCGCGGAGGCAGGCACAAAGGCCATGTGTATACATCCTGATGTATGGAAGAAAATACCTTCTCCTGAATCTTGGCAACGCATGCCTGCCGGAAATCCTGATTTTAATTTGAAAGTCTGGTCCACGCGAGTTGAAAACTCGCTCCATTTAATACCACGAGCTGGAAGCTCGCGGCAGAGATACTTTTTGATTAGTTAAGAGTTAAAGGTTATGAGTTTGAAATTTTTATCATCCACTCATTTGGAATTTACCCAAATCAACCATCTAACAACTAACAATCAGCAACTAAATTATTCTAATGAAAAAGCCCTTCCGAAGCATTTTGTGCTTGAAAAGGTCAAGGGTAGGGGGCTATAAAAAAGACCGGCTACCCTTAGCGGATAACCGGTCTTGCCTTTTGTAGTAAGGTTGAACTGCCTGGTGAGGCAGTATCGAAATTAACGAGCTGTTGTCTGAGCCTGAGGCGTTGTCTTTAGCGATGCAGCTGGTTCTTTCTTCTCTTTCATGGTATCTACTACTACTGGAGTAGCAATGAACAAGGAAGAGTAAGTACCGAACAGCACACCAATGATCATGGCCAGTGAGAAGCCGCGCAGTACTTCACCACCGAAGATGAACAATACAAATACTACTAGGAATACAGTAGCGGAGGTAATGATGGTACGGCTGAAGGTGCTGATCAGGGCCGGGTTAACCAGATCTCTCAGCGGTGATCGTGGGTTATCATCCATGTATTCACGCACACGGTCAAATATTACCACGGTATCGTTGATGGAGAAACCGATAACAGTCAGAACGGCTGCAATAAACACCTGGTCCATTTCATACGAAATACCGAACATATCCAGAATAGCAAATATAGCTATAATCATGAGGGCATCGTGCAACAAGGCAACCACACCGCCCAAACTGAACTGCCATTTTCTGAAACGCAGCATCACGTACAGGAAGATGCCTACCAGTGACAGCAACACCGCAATAAGCGCTGTTTTCTGAATATCGTCTGCCATAGTTGCGCCTACTTTAGAGGAGCTCAGGATTTCGGGGTTCAGGTTGTTATATTGTTCCAGGCCTTGCACCAGGGCCGTTTTTACTTTCTCGTCAGCTTCAGTGCTTTCGTCGTCTGCCAGCCAGCTTGTAATAACTTTCACACGGTTAGAGGCTCCAAAAGTTTTTACCTCAGTACCAGCCGATTGGAAATTGTCTACCAGCGAAGACCGGATGTCAGAAGCCGGAACTGCTGAATCGAATTCTACTACATAAGAACGGCCACCTTTAAAGTCAACGCCCAGGTTAGGGCCGCCATTTACTACCAGTGCTACAATACCTAACAGCAATACAGCAAGTGAGAAACTATAGGCTGCTTTTCTGTACTTCATAGCATCAAACTTGATGTTGTTGAAAAGTTTGTCGGTAAGTGCCGTAGAGAAAGCCAGTTTTCCACCTTTTTTGAAAGTAGCTTCTACAAACAGCCTGGAGATAAATACAGCTGTAAAGAAAGACGTTACGATACCGATCATCAGGGTGATAGCAAAGCCTTTAACCGGGCCTGAACCGAAGTAGTACAGGATAAAGCCAACAAGGAAAGTAGTAACGTTGGCATCCAAAATGGTCATGAACGCTTTGTCGTAGCCTTTGTTGATTACTTCGCGCATGCTCAGGCCTTTGCGGGCTTCTTCGCGCATACGTTCAAATATGAGTACGTTCGCATCTACGGCCATACCCAGCGTAAGCACAATACCGGCAATACCAGGCAGTGTGAGTGCTGCGTTAAACTGCGCCAGTACACCCAGAATAAAGAAGATGTTGAACACAAGGGCAAGGTCAGCAATAAGACCGCCACGGCTGTAGTAAGCCACCATAAAGATAACCACCAGCAGCAAACCTGCTAAAGTAGAGGTCAGGCCTTGGTTAATAGCTTCCTGACCGAGAGAAGGACCCACAATGGCTTCTTCTACGATGCGTGTAGGAGCTGGCATTTTACCTGCTTTCAGAATATTAGCTAAGTCTTGTGCTTCTTCTACCGTAAAATTACCGCTGATTGAAGAGTTACCACCTGTAATTTCGCCTTTTACAACCGGAGCAGAATATACGTTATCGTCCAGAACAATAGCAATTTGGCGCTCTACATTGGCACCTGTCAGGCGAGCCCATTGCTTGGCACCGGCAGGGTTCATGTTCATGGTAATTTCCGGGCGGCCGCCTTGGTCGAAATCCTGACGGGCATCGTTAATGGCATCGCCACCGAGCGGGGCTTTTCCGTCACGGCCTTTTTTAATGGCATAGAACTCCACGAACTCCTGGCGATTGTCGCCTGTAACAGGCTTCACGCTCCACAGGAATTTCATGTTAGAAGGGAAAATAGAACGAACTTCTGCTTTTGTCAGGAGGTCGTTGATTTTAGCCGTGTCGCGTACGTTGGCGCCTAAGCCGCCGGGCATCATGGTAAACAGGCGAGCCAGCACGCTACTTTGCTCAGCAGCAAGTGAGTCAAGGCCATCGGCTGCAGGAGTAGTCTGAGCCAGGGCAGTTGTGTCGGTAGTGCCAGTGGTGGTATCAGTGGCGGCAGCTTGTGCCAGCACGTCTTCTGCCTGAGGTGCAACTGTTGCTTCAGGAGAGGCGGCTTTAGCGAGTGCGTCTTGCTTAGAAGTAGCAGTAGAGCCTATGTTCAGTTTACCGGCTTTTTCCTGCTGCGTTAAGTAATCGTTTAGTTTAGCAAAGTAAGGAGAAAACTCTTCCGGAGTCCAAACTTCCCAGAATTCCAGGTTGGCCATGCCCGAAAGCAGTTTACGCACACGATCCGGGTTATCTACACCAGGCAATTCTATCTGGATACGGCCGCTGCCTTTCAGGCGCTGAATATTTGGCTGGTTTACTCCGAATTTATCGATACGGGTACGCAGAATGTTAAAGGAGCGTTCAATGGCATCTTCCACCTCTTTGTCTATTACGTTTAATACTTCGGCGTTAGACGATTCGTAGCTGATGCGGCCACGGTTAGCGGAGTTAGAGAAAATACGGCTCAAACGACCATTAGGGTCAACTTCGCGATAAGCTTCGCCGAAAAGGGTGGTAAAGCTTTGCTGGCTGTTTTTCTGTAGTTCCTGCGCACGGGCAAGGGCTTTCACAAAGTTGGGGTCTTTGCTGTTGCCAGAAAGTGATTTAATGATTTCTACCGGAGATACCTCCAGCACCACGTGCATGCCGCCTTTCAGGTCGAGGCCAAGGCCAAGCTCTTTGCTGCTGATTTGCTCGTAGGTGTAATTCATAAACACAGGCTCTTTCCAGATCGAGTCCAGGTAAGTCTGCTGTCTGGCCAAGTCTATGTTGCCTTGTGCATCGGTGGCAAAAGCCTCCGCATCTTTCTGAACATTGCGCGAGATCAGCGAAAACGACAAGTAGTAGAGGCAGAGCGCCGATACCAGTATTGTCAGGACAATGATTAAATTTTTGTTCCGCATTGGTAAATAAGAAATTTAAGTATGGGTAAGTATAAGATTACTAGATAGATTACCAGGCCAGCTGTGCTTGTAAACTACAAACAGGGGCATAGTTGTTCCGCAGTACACGGAAAATCAGGAAATAGGGGTAGGTGGCAGTCTAACTAAGGGGCGTTAGGCTGAATGGTAACAGGAAAAAGTTGCGCTACAAAACCGTTGCCGGGAGGGGCAAGGCCGGATGATTTCATTTCTTCGTCGGCAGGGGCTGCAAACGACTGCACCGGAGCCGGAATAATAGCCTGGTGCAGGTTAAGGGCAACAAAAGAGGTAGTTGCCTCCAGCGACACCTTCTGCTTCACCACCGTTTTAGACTCTTTATCAGGAGTTGTGGCCAGTTTGGTAGTTGCTACAGGTGCTTTTGCCTTCGCCGTAGTGCTAAACGCTATCACTTCCTGCCCGTTGAGCGTAAGCGCCCAGAGCAGTGTAAGAGACATCAGCAGATGCCTTACATGACAGCAAATAGTTTTAGGTTTAGGCATATAGCTACAAATGTAAGTAAAACCGCACAAGTATCATGCTATCAGCTGTAAGAATTTTTATCTTTTAAAGCTGAAAGATACCTGTTTCCTGAGCTTATTTATTTATAGACACTTATTAGGTAATTTTTGTGCCCTTGTGTAGCTGGTTTTTTTTAATCTTTTGAACGAGAGGCAGCAGCAAAGGCTCCTGGCGTTATAGCCTAAGTTTGCATAGCTGCTTTTGTTGCTGTGATAGTAGCAGGTTATTATTTCATAGCTGGCTTCTTTGTTCTGTTTGTTTTAATACAAAAAGGAACAAAAAAATCAAGAAAATAAAAATCGAGTGCCCCTTCCCCCGACAGTTTATTTTCAATCGGTGCACCTGGCAAAGGTGTTCGCTCTGTAGCTACCTGACGCAATACATTGTTTAAGATTAGCTCTTTTTGCTGTGAAATTATTCTAATGATTTTGGCCTTCCGTAGGAATTTTAACTGTAAATGGTCAAGGGCTGCTTCAGTCATCCAAAAACTATCAGAAACAACCATTTAACAATTGAACCATTTAACAACCACCAATCAACAACCAGCAATTATTCCAATGAAAAAGCCCTTCCAAAGGTTTTGAGGCAATTCTGTGTCAAGGGTTGGCAAGGGTTTGGCTCACCTGTTAATCTCGATAAAGCGTTTGATGTCGTGCTTTTTGCCTATCAGAATGAGGATGTCGGAGGGGTAGATGATGGTTTCGGCTTTGGGTACACCTATAATGTGCTCTACTTGTGTTGCTTTTCCGTCCAGTATTTCTTCGAAGGCGCGCTTTATGGTAATCAGGTTGAGGTTGTATTTTTCGCGAAGGGAAATTTTGGCGATGCTGCGGTTAGCAATACCCCTGGGCGTGTTAATTTCTACAATCTCGTAGTTGTCTGGTAAAGGAAGAAACGTCCGGATGCTGGGCTGCAACAGGCGCTCTGCCACCGTTTTACCT
>NZ_VRTY01000046.1 GCF_008017455.1 Pontibacter qinzhouensis
GTTTGGTAGCTTTACCCCTTAACAAACCTGGATGGCTTCATAGTTTTATAATCGCAACTTGAGTTAATTACTAATATCAAATTATGTTTTATAAAAAATATAACTTGATATTGGTCATTTCTACAGGTATTCAGCTGCTTTAGCTATTGTTAATTTGAGATGTATTGTTGTCATCAAAAAGGCATCAAACACAAATATTTTTATATGAAAGAAATTAATCGATAAGCTGTTTTTAAGCGCTGGTGCAGCGGCAACCCTGGGCATAAAATCAGGAGAAAAGCTTTGGAAGGGCATTTTTATTTAAATAATTGAGGCTAGCTCCGGCATCCGGTTTTCGGATTTCCACCTTAGATGATTATAGCTTTTGCAAGCAGCAACTGTTACATTTACCTTCAGGTAAATGTAAATTTTTCTAATAAAAATGGCCTTCCTAAAGTTTTTAAGCTAAAATCAGTCAAGGGCAATGGCTCTGGAAACAAGGGGAGACTCGAATACCTGTACCTATGGAAGATATTAAAATGAGTAACCGGAAGGCACTTTACGCCAAACTGAAGCCGGAGCTGGACCAGGCCTTTCTGGCTGCCATGGGATCTGCTGATTTACCTGATGGGCCGGATGTTATAGCGTTGGCACAGCAACTGGAAGAATTTCTGCAGGTGCCGGGCGCATTGCCGTGTGCACACGGTGCAGAGGCTATGCAGCTTGCTTTAGCAGCGCTCGATTTACCAGCTGGTGCAGAGGTTATAGTTCCGGCTTTTGGCGGTCATGCCGCTGCTGCTGCACTAGCACAGTTGGGGCTCAGGCCAGTGTTAGCCGATGTACATCCGCAAACCTTTACTATAACTCCTGATGCCGTGGCTGCAGCAGTATCAGAGAAAACAGTGGCCGTAGTGGTCGTGCATTTATTTGGCCAGTGTGCCGCAATGGCTGCTCTGTTACAAGTTGCTGCCAATCATAATTTGCTCGTTGTAGAAGATGTTACCCAGGCACTTGGGGCGACTTATACCTTTACCGGCGGCTCCACTCAGTACGCAGGAGCCATGGGTGCAGTAGCCTATACCTCGTTTTTCCCGGCAAAACCAAACGACCCAGCCGACGAAGGTGGAGCAGTTTTTACAAGTAAACCGGAAATTGCCTCCAGGTTGAACGAGTGGCTCCAAAATAATAATAGCTTGAGCTTACCGCACGCAGCTGCTTGTACCGATTGGCGCCTTCCTAACCTGCAGGCAGCTATGGTCAGGGTAAAATTAAAATACCTGCCTGAGCTACTGGAGGCCAGGCAGCAGGTGGCAGCCAGGTATACCCGGTTACTGGCTACAGTGCCTGATTGCCAGTTGCCGACTGCTGCCGGGCCAGGTGCACATGTCTTTCAGCATTACAGCATACGTGTACCCACAGCCTTACGAAACGGTTTGCAGGCCCATTTGCAGGAGCATTTTATACCGAGTATGATTTATTACCCGGAGCCGCAACTCCGGCAGCACGCATCAGCAGGTAAAGGCCAGGATGATTTTCCTGAAGCAGAACGGCTTCACCAGGGTGTGCTATCGCTGGCCTTGCATACAGAGCTGACGGAGGAACAACAGGCTTACATCTGCCACCATATAGCTACATTTTTAGCCCCGGAACATGCTTAACGTTTCAGTAGTTTGCCGATGTAGGAGAGGAGCCAGGCATTCATTTCGGGGAACACCCGCAGCCCCAAGGTAAGCGAGGCATAAATAACTGAAATAAGAAGCGATCGCACCACCATATCGAGGTACACGTTGCCCAGGTAAGGCAGCAGGTATGATGCCCCGAGCGCTGTAGCTGCAATAATGGCCATGGTAAGGGAGCTCCAGGCAAAAGGCTGCATCCGGTATAGGTAGTGCAGAAAGAACAGGCGTGCCAGGTTAATGCTTGCATAAGAGAGCATAGAGGCGAAAGCAGCTCCGTTAATACCATATAGTGGGATAAAGTAAAAATTGGTCCAGACGGTTAAGACGGCTAATACGACGTTAAACACCAGATCCCACCGATACTTATCAGAAGTAGCCAGAATAATGCCGTTGATACCCGTTGCTAAATCGACTAGCCTGGCGACCGACATAAACAGCACCACGTATTTACCTGCTCTGTAAGGTTCAGGCATAAACGAGAACAGGTTATCGATATTGGCCCAGATGCCAATCGAGAGCAGCAAACCCAGAATGAGGTTAACAAGCGTAATTTGTTTGTAAAGGGTTGCAATGCCGTCCATGTTTTTGTCTTTCCAGTAATCTGCTACCTGCGGATACGCAATTTTAAGCACAGATTTGGCCGGTATCATGATGGCAGTAGTCATGAAAAAAGCAGTGGTATACACGCCATTATCGCTGAGGCTGTAGGAGCCGATCATGAACTGATCGATGGTGGTGATGATGGTGGTAGAGATCGTGCCCAGAAACGTGAAGAAGCCATAATGCAGCAACTCCCCCAGCGGTATTATGCGCAGCATTTCCCACGATGGTTTCAGGAACAGTTGCCGCAGCCACATGGTATAAGCCGCCAGCACAAGCAAAACAATTGAGTTAATGCCAATGTAGGCTATTACAAAGTCCTGAAAGCTCATGAAACCCAGCGAATAAACCAGGATGAGCACCGATGTTAGCAGTTTAAGCAGGAAATCCTGCACAAACGACGATACAATGGTTTTATAGAGTGAGCGCAGGTAGGAGGTGAGCAGGTTGAGCAACAGCGTGAAAAAAGCAAGCGGAATAATATAAAAGTAAAAGTCCAGCAGCAGCCGCGAGCTGTCTTCGTAAGCCGCTACCACCAGGGGTTTGGTTAAAAGAAAAAGCGCCGAAATAACCGCAAAGCCGGCAACAGGGATTGCCAGTAGCAGAAAAAGAAACCCATGGTGAGCTTTAGCTTTGTCGCGGAAGTAAGGGAAGTAGCGGGCGCTCATGCTGTTAAAGCCCAAGGCCGAAAACTGCGCATACATGAGTGCCAGCGAAGTCAGGAGCCGCGTAAGACCGACTTCATCTTCGGCCAGAAAGTTAGGGAACAGCAGCACCGTGTTCACATAGCCAATTCCGATGCCAGCATACGAGATAAAGGTATTCCAGATTCCTTCGCGCTGCAGTTTACCCATAAGGTGATGTTCTATTTAGCCTGCAAAACTAGCCTTTAATGCCGACCAGACAACCAGGTGCTCCGGCAAAAATTTATTCTTTGGCTTTAAAAGCTGCCACAGCCTCTGAGCATGTTAAAAAACCTGTGCCTGCGTCGGCAACGTAATCCAGTAAATCTTCCAGTACCTCGCGCCAGTTTTGCTCGTGCGGCCCAAGCGGGTACTCCGGGTAGTCTGATATGTTTTCGTTGTGCCACAGCAGCGTAAAGAGCCCTCCAAACTCTTTTACCTCCCGCAGAATTGGTCTTAGCAGCTGCAGAACCTCGGCGGGCCGGAGGTGCATGTAGTTCGGGCCATATAAAGTAACATCCATGGCTATCAGCGGTAGTTCCAGAAAATCAAAGGCTTTTCGATTTTTAAAATCGTACGGAAAAAAAGGATGACAAAAGGAATTTCTGAAACCTGTTTGTTCCGCAAATCCCAGGGTGCTATCGTAGGCCAGTTGGCTCTGCTGCACAATTGTTGGGGTAATTTTAGGCTTGTACTGCAGGTAATGAAACCTGTTGCCGCTAACGGGCACCTGTAGCCTTTCAGCTTCCTCAAGTAACTGGTCGGTACTTTCGCAGGTACCGAAGCTACCGTGCAGGGCTACTTCATGGCCTGCTTCTGCCAGCGTCTGCAGTGTTTTTTGGTAGAGTGGCTCCTGTACCTTATAATCTGCGTTGGGGTGGCCTTTGTAAGTTTGGTTTTGTGCCATCCAGAAATAAGTAGCTTTCAACTGATGCTTTTCTGCTAGTGCCATTACCTCCGGAATGTTATTCCAGGCATCTTTCTTCAGAAGCTTTTTGGTGCAGAGTCGTGCCACAGCCAAATGCCTGCCCTGTTTCAGGCGTTGCATGCCGGCTACTTTCCAGGCAGACTGCAGCCTGTCTATGTCGTGGGTGAGGCAGGTAGCGAACGCACTATCTTTCCACTGCTTTTGCTTCAGCTTAACATCGAAACAATTTTCAATTGCTTCTTTCAGTATGCTGAAATAGTAATTAACTACGGGTATTCCTATAAAACCATATTTCGACTGCACGCTGGCACTGTACGGGAACCGGCCGAACTGGTCGTGGTGTTGGCTGTGAAATTCCTGCCAGCCGCTTAACAGGTAAAAAGCAGCAGCAACAATATCGTACTGTATGTAGGCAACTCCATCTTTATACTTTACAAGCTCTGCCACCTGGTCATGCTCAAAAAAGAACGGTATACGCTTTCCTTTCCACTCGTACCACACAGGTTGGCCCGGTTGCGGCTCCTGGCCCTCGAAGAAGTTTCCGGCGTACTTTTTAATTACAACACCGGTTTCTCCTGCTGCGTTGCCATAGCTTATCTTGTACCTTTTTGCTTGTGGGTAGAGGCTGTAGAAGTGGGAGAGTACGTATTCTAACAAGGCGGCATCTATTTTACAATCTCGAACCAGCCCTTAAAATGTTTTCGGTTTGGGCTGGTTTTGCTATAATAATAAGAATTTCCGGCTGCAACAGCAGTAGGAGACTATTTGTTTTTGTGAAATTTACTTTGGCAGAGCATTTTGCTCATTCGATTATATAATTCTAACAGTACCTTATTTATTTGCGTGCCTCTTTTGCTGAAAAGATTAATCACCCCATTACTGTTTTTTGTCAAAATGCCTGGGGAGATCAGGGCAAGCCTACGGAAAAAACCTCTTGGTGCCGGTGTGACTGCAGGATTTTCTATTTAGTCCGGAAGTATAAAGTCTTTTATATACTTCAGAGCCAGTTCGCTGCTTTTGCCATCATAAGCTGTCGCTACGGTGGCATTAAAATATTTCGCCCTTAAGTACACATCTGGTTTGTTTGTGAGGTGTTGCTGCAACAGCAGAAGTAGTTCGTTTGTGTTTGTGGCGGACTCTACCAAGCCCTTTTCTATAAAGCCATAGTAATCATGCAGTTGCTCCTCCTGGTTCAGGTTAAAGAAGATTGACCACACGTTTAGCAGTACCGCTTCCAGGTGAATGCCTGAATTCGCACTGATCTGCACATCTATCCTCCGGAGGTAGTCGAAGGTGGATTCGGTGCGCGCAGAAGAAAGCGAAACCTGTGGAGAGAGAAGTTGCAGGGAGGCAAAGTTTCTGGTGTCGCGGGGGTGAGGCCGCACGATAACCTGTACCTGCTGAAAACGCATAGTGATGCTTTTCACCAGTTGCTCCAACTCTTCGGTGTTATCCATCAGGTTACTGCCAATACCTATGGTTCCGATGCTTTTATTATGGTTTCGAAAGGGAACAAACGCATCGGCTTTTGGCATACCCACTAACTCTACTTTTCCGGTAATTGGGCCGCATTGTTTATATTTTTCCCATGAATCCTGGCCTTCCAACAGGCTAAGGTCGAACTGTAGCGGCGGGAAATTAGGGCTAACGCTCGCATGCTGGATGTATATGGTTTGTATACTCAGCTTTTTGGCGGCTAACAGCATGGCCCGGGCATCCGGGTTATGGTCATTGGCGAATACAACACACCGGGGTTTGTACTTCTGAAGCTTCTGCAGGTACACCTCATAAAAACCTACGGCATCATATAAAACATCGAAAAAACGTAACGTAATGTTGGGCTTTCGGAAAAGAAACAATAGCAGTAGCGGGAAAAATTTATAATAATACAGCACCTTGCGCCTCAGCGATAGGCGTTGTGCCAAGCCATTATAGGTACCCAATTCTTTACTTTGGCCTGCTACCAACACAGCTTCAGGCATTGCCTGAGCGATAAATTTCAGGCTATCGCAGTTGTTTTGGCTTACCACATAAAGCCAGACCTTACCTGTTAAAGCAGTTGGTTCTTCAACCCGTTTGAACAGATTACCTATAAGCCGCAACAGCGTATACCCAGCTATTTTTAAAAGACGCAACCACCACTGAGTAGGAGAAACAGCGTTTTTAGCACTTTCTGGGAGCTGGTAGAAACTGCTTTTAAAGAAAAGTGTAAGAATATTCTGGTATAAACCGAACCACTGCTTCATTTGCTACACCATTTCCCAACTGAGCGGCGTTCCGGCTTTTATATCTTGCCGGGCAACTTTGCCTAAAATTAATTCGAAATGCTTAGGTGCCAATCCAAGTCCCGGACGAATAACTTTCAGGTTCTCTTTCGAAAAAGGTTCACCTGCTTTAATATCTTCTGATGCAAAAACTGATCTTTTAAACAACCTGCTTTTCTCTTCTGCCTTCTGCACACCATATTGTATGTACCCTAAACCCTGCCAGGCCCGTTCTGTTTCAACTACTAAGGCTTGCAGCTCCTGTGGTTCTAAAGAGAAGGCTGCATCTACGCCGCCATCGGCGCGGCGGAGCGTAAAGTGCTTTTCGATAACGGTGGCTCCAAGTGCTACGGCAGCTACGGCCACTCCGATACCCATGGTATGGTCTGATAAACCTACCTGCAGGCCGAAAAGCTGCTGCAAATGCGGTATGGTAATAAGATTGGTATTGGCAGGAGTAGCAGGATAGGTGCTGGTGCATTTTAACAATAACAGCTCCTGGCAGCCAGCATCGCGCAGTACCTGCACAGCTTCATCTATTTCAGAAACAGTGGCAGCTCCTGTACTCATAATCACAGGCTTACCCGTGGCAGCCACTTTGCGCAGCAGCGGGTGATCTGTGTTTTCAAACGAAGCAATTTTATAGGCAGGCGCTCCCAAGCCTTCCAGAAAATCCACTGCTGTTTCGTCGAAAGGGGAGGAGAAGGCGATAAGGCCGCGTGCAGCTGCACGTTCAAATAACGGCTGGTGCCACTCCCATGGGGTATAAGCCTCCTGGTAGAGGTCATAAAGTTCCCGCCCTTTCCAAAGCGACCCTTCATCTTCTATGGTGAAGGCTCCGGGCAGCGTCATGGTATCGGCTGTGTAGGTTTGAAGTTTAATGGCATCGGCACCAGCATCTGCGGCGGCATCTACAATGGCCAGGGCTCGCTCCAGCGACTGGTTGTGGTTTCCAGACATTTCGGCAATAATGAAAGGTTTATGTTCCGAACCAATTTGCCTGGCTCCAACAGATATAGATTTGTGCATGTATTGTCAATTTAAAACAAAGGCTCAGGTAATTTCAAATGAAAACATAAGGCATCAGGGTGAGCAGGGTAAGGTTCTACCAGCTGGTAGCCTGCTTTTTCAAATGCCCTGATGGAGGCGTAATTATCGAGCTGCACCAGACCTTCGACCAGAGTAATTTCTGGTACCTGCTCTTTGAGCCGGTCAACCCCCTTCTGTAGCACCACATGCCCCAGCCCTCTGTGGCGAAATGGTTTCCCGATCATGTAACTGATAGTGGCCTTCGCTCCCTTCAGGTCGAACCGGATGTGTGCTGCTGGTTCTGCTGCTATATCAGCCAAATATAAGCGACTTATTCTGTTCTCCAGTTTACCATAATACCATTTTTTATGAATGGCTAACGGTATAACATCGGTGTTAAAGGAGCGAATTCTAACTTCCGGATCGTTGGCCCATTCAAGTAAAAGCAGCATATCGTCTTTACCGGCATCGCGCATAGTTAGTTGGGCACCTAAGCTAACTGCTGTAACAATGGCTTGCAACCTGCCGGCGCTTTCACCATCAAAAACGTTTCGCTGCTGTTTTACTTGCTCCTCAAAAAGCGCCTCCCAGGTGGCCTGTCCCTGCAACTCCTCCATGATGCCATAATCAAAAGCTAACCTGCTTTGCAGTAGGAAGTGGTGAAGATCTTTTTGATTGTCGGCTGTTTTAAGAACAAATAAAATACCACCTACAGCACTCACTTCGTAAGCTATACCGCTAGCCGATGTGATGGCCATGTAGCAGGACTTCATCAGGCTAACCATGTCAGAAGGAGATTGGTTAACATATAGCGAACATCCGGGGCTTTTTTGTACCCACTCCTTTAGCTGAAGCAGGCGCTGGTAGGCAGCACCAACTACAATTTTGATGTGTTCGATTTTATACTTGCTATAAAGCTCCTCACAGATTTGTTGTGTGTAGTTATGGGGATCGGCCCCGCCCAGGCAAACCAGTACGCTTTTATTTTCTGATGAGTATTTTCGGGTCTCTCTTGCGGCCTCTAAAAAAGGTTTGCGCAGCAGTGAGTAGGCTGGCCCCAGGCAAAGTTTTGTATGTGCAGCCGCACGGTAGGCATTGGCACCCACTCCGCCAGCCTGATTTATAACAGCATCTGCTACAAACCTAATCTGGTGCAAGTCATCGATGCAGATAAGGCCACAGCCACTTTCTTTAATCTTTTCCTGATAGGTTGTGTCAAACCCATAGCCATCTAACACCACAACATCGGAGGGCTTTAATAACGTACCGGTCAGGTAAGTAACCTCTGCAGCGTAGTCTGATGAAAGGGGAAGCGAAACAAGGAAAATACCTTTGCTGGTAACCTGCTCCTGCAACTCTGCTGCCGGAGCCTGCATGAGGAACAAAACGTTAAAATCTGGCAGCAGCATTTCAGCAAAGGCCAACGACCTGGTTACATGGCCCAAGCCAATGCTACTGTTGCCATCGGCCCTGAAAAGGATGCGTGCTTTGTCTGCCATATTTTTTCACTGCTTCATCATTAGCCTTACTCTTCCAGCTTTTTCTGCTCAACATGGGCATTAATAGCATGTAACGCTGGGTTAGCAGCCATAATAGCAATTATTTCTTCTGCAGGTAATCTGTCAGTCTTATAGTCTTCTATAAGCTTCCGAAGTAACTCCAGATCTTCCGGGTTATCTAAGGTTAAACGATACTTACTGGCATCTGATGTACGCTGGTAATGTACTATTTTGGTACCCGGAATCTTTTGCTGATTTATATAAGGTGTAACATGTTCTATGTCAGCGGTATAAGTAGCAGCATGATAAGCAGTGTGCAGGAGTTTAAACGAAAAAATCTCGAAGTCGAAGCCGCGTGGGTAAGTTCTAATCAGCGCATTAGACAGGTATACCATGTCGTCAGCTAAAGCCAGGTACTGTTGCAGGGCATCGGCTATAACATTGCCATCTAGCAGCGGGCAATCTGAAGTTACTCTTACAATAACTTCTAACTTGTGTTCCAGAGCGCATTCATAAAAACGGCTCAGCACATGGTGCTCATCGCCTCTGTAGCAGGGTATGGCTTGTTGGTGGGCAAAAGTAGCAATAGCATCATCGGTAGTATTGGTGGTGGTCGCAATGTACACTGGCAAGCCAGCCTGCTGCAGTCTATCCGTCTGGTGTTGCAGCATGGTTTTGTTTCCGGCTGTTAGCAGCACTTTACCTGGCAGGCGGGTGCTTGTCATGCGGGCCTGCGTAATAACCCCTATTTTTTTACCTACCATTAAATACAAACTCCTTCACCTTCTCAATTACAAACAACTGCTCCTCCTCTGTTAAAGTGGGGTACATGGGCAGGCTGAGGCACTCGGAGTAGTACTTTTCCGCCACCGGAAAATCGCCTGGCTTATAGCCTAGATTTCTGTAATAGGGCATGGTGTGGGCCGGAATATAGTGCACTTGGGCATAAATCTGGTGCCGCCGCAGGTGCTCGTATAAGCCTTGCCGGTTTTGTACCCTGATTATATACAGGTGGTAAGCGTGGCCGGTATCGTCTGCTGCACCTAATGCTGCAGCTTCGGTCTGAACCACACCCAGACCAGCCACATCTTTAAAAGCCTGATCGTAAGTTCGCGCTATTGCCTTTCTTCTGGTTAACCCTTCTTCGGCACGCTGCAACTGCGACAGGCCGAGGGCACATAAAATATCCGGAATTCGATAGTTATAGCCAAGTTCCTGCATCTCCATGTACCAAGGGCCATGGTTCTCCTGCATCAGTTCCGGGTCTTTCGTGATGCCATGGGTCCGGTAGAGCAGCAGTTTATTATAGAGAGCTTCGTTGTTGGTGGTGATCATGCCTCCTTCGCCGGTAGCGATATGTTTTACCGGGTGAAATGAGAAAATAGACAGGTCTGCGAAGTTTCCATTGCCGCACATTTGCTTTGTGCCATCGCTATCGTAGAAAAAACCGCCGGGGGCGTGGCAGGCATCCTCAATTATCCAGAGGTTGTGCTGGTCGGCAAGTTCCCGCAGCTCCTGCAGGTTTACCGGGTTACCGCCAAAATCAACAGGAATAAGGCCGGCATAATACCCTGCTGGTTTGCTTTCAAGCATCTGGCGCACAAGGTTAGTATCGAGCAGAATGGTGTTGGGGTCAACATCGGCAAAAACTATTTCGCCACCACAGTAGCGAATGCAGTTAGCAGAGGCAACAAAGGTTATAGGAGTTGTGATTACCCTCGTTTGCTGGTTTACGTTCAGGGCGAGGGCACACAAATGCAGGGCTGCTGTTCCGTTTGCCACCGCCACAGCATATTTCGCACCTACATAATTGGCAAAGGCAGCCTCAAAAGCGGCCACTGTAGGACCCTGCGTCAGAAAATCTGCTTGCAAAGTGGCCACCACAGCGGCAATATCTGCCTCCGATATGTGTTGCTTGCCGTACGGTATTGCCTTCCTCATGTTTGGGAACGTGTGAATTACGATTGTTGTACCTATTAAATTATTCTAATGAAATTAATGGTTATAAATAGTATTCTGCTTCTTCAGAACAACAAATTTATCCATTTAATCATTTAACAATCAACAACTTAATTATTCTAATAAAAAAGGCCTTCCAAGCGTTTTTGCGCCAAAAAGTGTCAAGGGTTGGAGGACCTAAGTCGCTGGTTCTTGTTAAACTGTAAAGGCCGGGTCTACGTGCTGGCGAATCTGCTCTCTTATCTGCTCCACGTTCAGCCACTCGTCGTTTGTACCTGAGTTATATTTAAAACCAAGCTCTACCATTTTCCCGTTATGCGCCTTCAGGAAATCCTCTGTTCTCCAGATAGGTGTGGAAGGAAGAATAACGTAGTATTTGGCCAGTTCCACAGTGTTCAGCGAATCCGTTTCCGTTATCATCTCTTCGTGGAGTTTCTCGCCCGGGCGTATACCTACAATTTCCTGGGTGCAGTTTGGGCCGATAGCCTCTGCTACCTCTGTTATGCGATACGACGGAATTTTGGGTACGAATATTTCGCCTCCCCAATGGTTCCCGAGCGCATGGAAAACCAGGTCCACGCCTTCTTCCAACGAAATATTAAAGCGAGTCATGTCGGGGTGGGTAATGGGCAATACGCCATCTTGTCGCTTCTGCATAAAAAAAGGCACTACAGAACCTCTCGAGCCAATAACGTTGCCATAGCGCACCACCGAAAAGCGAATATCACGGCTGCCTTTCATGTTGTTGGCGGCTACAAACAGCTTATCGGAGCAAAGTTTGGTGGCACCGTAGAGGTTAATAGGAGCCGCCGCTTTGTCGGTAGAAAGTGCCACAACATCTTTTACTCCACAATCGAGGGCGGCGTTGATAACGTTTTCGGCACCGAGCACATTGGTTTTAATGCACTCCATCGGGTTATACTCCGCTGCAGGCACTTGTTTTAAGGCAGCGGCATGCACAATAATATCGATGCCTTCGCAGGCACGTTTAAAACGGTCGCCATCGCGCACATCTCCAATAAAAAACCGGATAGAAGGGTATTTGCTCCAGGGAAAAAGCTGCGACATCTCGTATTGTTTCAGCTCGTCGCGCGAGTAAATTACCAGTCGCTTTACCTGCGGAAACTGCTTGTAGACCATTTCTACAAACTTTTTACCGAAAGAGCCTGTGCCACCTGTTACCAGTATGGCCTTATGGTTAAGGTCTAATGCCATTCTTAAATTAAACTAAGTATGTTCAGGCACCGAAATTTGCCTGTTGGGCCTGCAAGTTACAGAATTTATAAAGAGGAACGGAAGACCCGCGAACGCAATTTTTGCACGGAAGCTTCTTTACAATTTTTTACAAAGCCTGATGCCCTGACAACAAATACAGTAGCTGCCCTTATGGTAGCAGTAAAAGCTGCTGCCGCTAACCCTTTTAGGTAAAAATCTTCAAATTATTCAAATGAAAATGGCCTTCCGAAGCTTTTATGGCAAAATTGGTCCAAGGGTAAAAGGCTTCTGTTTAATCAACCAGCTCTCTAATAATTGTTGCCAGTTGCTGTGTCAGTACGCGCCTGGAGTAGCTGGTATGGTTAATGAGCGGCAGGTCCAGGTTCGGGTTTTTTAGCCAGGCCCTGCACATCTGCGTCAGGTGGTCCAGTATCAGGTCGTAGGCGGTGTAGTGGAACAACCTGCCGGCACCGCACTCATCTATAATGCGGTCTGTATCGGAGTGCACCGGCCCCAGGCACACAATGGGTTTGTTAGAGGCCAGGTACTCAAACAGCTTGCCCGGCACGTTGGCAAACACATGCGGTACATCGGCTATGGCAAGCAACAGCACCGTACTTTCCATGAGGTATTGAATGGCACGCGTGTGTGGCACATGCGGAATAAATTCTGTTATGCCGATCAGCCCGGCTTTCTCGATCCGCTTGTGCACTCCCTCCGACACTTTTCCTACAAAGCGCAGCTTAAACTCAATTTCGTGGTAAACCGACCGCAAATTTGCCAAAGCCTTCAAGAACACATCGATGTTGTAGCTCTCGGTAATGGTGCCGGTGTAGGTAATCAGAAATGAGTTAGTGGGTGGGGCAGAGGGGTATACAAAGTCATCGTCGTCGTAACCATTCGGGATAACATGAATTTTATCGGGATCGATGCCTGCCGGTTTGTTCAGAAACAAGCGTTTGGTGTCTTCGCTGGTCACAATAACGGCATCGGCCTGCTCCAGCACCTGCCGCTCATATTTCTGGTCGAGGCGTTTGGCCAGGGCCGTGTGGTAAAGCTGGTCATAATAATGAATGTTTGTCCAGGGGTCGCGCAGGTCGGCAATCCATTTAATGCCATATTTTTTCCGGAGTTCCAACCCGATTAATTGGGTGGAGTGGGGCGGGCTGGTGGTTATAATAACCTTGTAAGGGCCGTTGTGCAGCAGCTCTTCCGATTTTTTGAGGGCATGTTTGTTCCAGCCAACACGGGCATCCGGAATAAAAAGATTACCCCGCACAAATTTAAACATCTTGTCTAGAAACGAATCTTTCCCTTGCTGGTTGGCAAAGCCGCTATAGGGTATTTCCTTTTTGCCAGAGAGTTTTTTGTAGTACTCGAAAGGCTCAGAGGTAGCTGTGCGGTGCACCTCCAGCCCAGCCGGCACCTCGTTCTCGAAGGTAGGATCTAACAAGGGGTAAGAGGCTTGTTTTTCATCTACCGTCAGAACGGTGGGCACAATACCTGCCTCCGGAAAATACTTAATAAATTTGAGCCCACGTTGCACCCCCGGTCCGCCGGAGGGTGGCCAGTAGTAGGAGATAAAAAGCAGTTGTAACGGATCGTGTGGTTTCAATTTATAGCCTTATAATCTGTTTTTTTTCTGATTAAATTATGCCACCAGTTAACGCTTTACGCGAACAATAAAATACTGTCTGGTGCAGGAACCAAAGAAATTTAAAGTTAGAAGATTTTTTTGATGATGAAGCCTAATCAACAGCCTTTGCCAAAAATTACCTGGTGGCAGCAGCCATCAGTTTACGCAGCTCTACAAAAGAATTATATGGGCCGGTGGTGGCTACGGAGTTCACAACCCAGGCCGGGAGCGATCCTCCGGGGTTTACACTGAACACATATTCTGCCTGAATGGCTTTATCGGGCAGGGGAGTTATTTTCCAGGAGGCGGTGGAGTATGGCACCCTTACTTTGCCTTTTTGATGAGGCATGTAATCGAGTTGACTTTTAGACTGGATAGTGGCTTCCTGGGTAGCAGGATCTGTCGTAACGCTGAGTTGCAATACCATGTCGCGGTCGCTTACGGGCCAGGGCAGGTCGGCTACACTGTAGTAAATTAGGGAGCTTTGGTCTGTTTGTTTCAGCAAACGAGACTCTTTGATGCCGTACACCCAGTTTTTATGATTAGCAACATCTAACAGCACCTGCACCAGTTGGTCTGTTGTGCCTGGCATATCTGCTACAACTTTTATCTCCTTCAGTTTTTCATCTCCCAACTTACGGGTATATACCTTAATGCCATCCTCATCTTTCTTTAGTTCCCAATTGTCCTGTGCCAGTAGACCAGTTGAAGAAAAGATAAAAAGAAACGCTACTACGCCTAAAACTCGTTTCATGTAAATTCTGCAGTTTAGTTCTTTGTGTACTTACGGAAAATCGCCAAATGTTGTACAGGTATTAAGCAGGCCTGCTGCTCCGGCTACATGTAGTATTTGAGAAATAGCTCGTTGAATTTGCCTTTTTCACGCACAAACTTTAAGACAAACCTACAAGCTTTGGCAGGCACTAGTATCATATAAAAAGAAAAATACCTATTTTTGTAGGTAAATCCAGAAAAAGAGATGTTTGATAATTTAAGTAACAAGTTAGACCGTGCCTTTAAAACACTGAAAGGCCAGGGAAGCATTACCGAAATTAACGTTGCACAAACCATAAAAGAGGTGCGCCGTGCCCTGGTAGATGCTGACGTAAACTATAAAGTTGCCAAAACGGTTACCGATAAGATAAAAGACGAGGCCATGGGCCGCGATGTCCTTATTTCTGTATCGCCGGGCCAGCTGATGGTGAAGATCGTATATGAGGAGCTGACCGAGCTGATGGGTGGCGAAAAGCAGGATATCAATATTAAAGGTGATCCGGCTATTATCCTGATTGCAGGTTTACAAGGTTCTGGTAAAACAACGTTTACAGGCAAGCTCGCTAATTTCCTTAAAAAGCAAAACCGCAATGTATTGGTTGCCGCCTGCGACGTGTACCGTCCGGCTGCGATAAACCAGCTGCAGGTGCTGGCAGAGCAGGTGGGCGTAGAGGCCTATACCGAACTCGAAAACAAAAATCCGGTTCAGATTGCCCTCAACGCCATTGAGCATGCCAGAAAAACAAACAAGAAAGTAGTTATTATCGATACCGCCGGCCGTTTGGCAGTAGACGAGGCGATGATGAACGAAATTGCCGAGATCAAGCGTGCCGTAAAGCCAACCGAAACGCTCTTCGTGGTTGATTCCATGACTGGTCAGGATGCGGTGAACACAGCCAAAACATTTAACGATCGCATCAACTTCGATGGCGTGGTTCTTACCAAGCTCGATGGTGATTCGCGTGGTGGTGCCGCCCTTTCCATCAGGTCGGTAGTAGAGAAACCGATTAAGTTTATCTCTACCGGCGAGAAAATGGAAGCGCTCGACCTGTTTTACCCAGACCGGATGGCCCAGCGTATTCTGGGCATGGGCGACGTAATATCGTTAGTAGAGCGTGCGCAGCAAGCCTTCGACGAAGACGAAGCCAAACGCATCAACAAGAAAATCCGCAAAAACCAGTTCAACTTCGATGACTTCCTGACACAGCTGGAGCAGATAAAGAAGATGGGCGATATAAAGGACCTTGTAGGCATGATACCTGGTGTAGGCAAGGCGCTGAAGGATGTGGAGATAGATGAGAATGCTTTTAAACCAATCGAAGCCATTATTAAATCGATGACGCCACATGAGCGCGAAAACCCGGATGTAATTTCTGGTAGCCGTCGTGCGCGTATCGCCAAAGGCAGCGGAACTGATATACAGCAGGTAAACAACCTGATGAAGCAGTTTAACGACATGCGTAAGATGATGCGCTCTATGAACAAAATGGCTGGTAAGCCAGGTGGTCTGGCAAATCTTGCTAAAATGATGGGTAAGTAAAATTTAACCTTATTAAAAGGAGCAGGGGCAGTACCAGATGTGGTGCTGCCCCTGCTCCTTTTTATCCTATAATACTATCCGTAACTTATCTGGTGAGCTAGTCAGTAAATCAATATGCTTTTTTGTTTTCGTGCTGTTCCCAGGCCTCGAAGCCAGCCAGAGCCTCCTCCCGAAGAAGCTGTAGCATGGGTATATGCCGGTCTGGCAGAGCCTTGTCCAGTTCCTCATAAATAAACTGATCGTCGAAACCGGCCTGAGCGGCATCTGCTTTGGTGTTGCCGTAGTATACTTGGCGGGGCCGGGCCCAGTAAATTGCTCCCAGGCACATGGGGCATGGCTCACAACTGGTGTACAGGTCGCAGTCGGTAAGCTGAAACGTGCCAAGAGCCTGGCAAGCCTTCCGTATGGCATCTACCTCAGCGTGCGCGGTCGGGTCGTTAGAAGAGAGCACATTGTTATAACCACGGGCTATAATCTGGCCGTCTCGTACCACGACAGCACCAAAAGGGCCTCCAAACCCAGCCTTCATTTTTTCAATCGATAAGCGGATTGCTTCCCGCATAAATTCTTCCTGATCCTTCATTTACTAATCACGTTTTATTTAATTCTCTACATTACGAGACTCAACCGATACACTTACTATACCTATTTTTAAGATTTATCGTTATGAATTGGAAAATTCAGCAGAAATTAGTTTAATTCCGAAGCAAATAAGAAAAAGCTATGACTTGGTTCTCTCTGCTCTTTTTATGGCTGGCCTTAAGTTCCGGAGCACCGGCCATTGTTTTGGCTACAGACAACCCTGTTGCACGAACCAAACACGACTCTATAGCAGATCTCTCGAAGGTGTGGGTACTGCGCGAGCGGTTTGTGCAGGAAGAACAGGAGTTGGTATCGGTGCGGCCAGTGCCGAAGTATGTACTCACATTTCACGCGGATAGTACGTACCGGCTCATCCAGGAAAACGATTTGCCCAACGCCGTTAACGGTCCAGAAGTAGTGGAGGAAGGTGTTTGGGAACTTGACGGAAACAAAGGATATATTGGTGTAAGAGTAACGCAGGTAGATGGAAGGGCCATTCGCAGTGCCCTTGCCTACCGTTGGCAAATCGCCCGGATTCTGCCGAGCCAGCTGGTGCTCTCCACCATTGCCTCTGGTGCTGAAGTACTCGTGTTTGAAGAGAAGAAACTATCCGCAAAACGAAAGCTATAACCACAAGAAAAGTACTTTCGGGATCGATTTAATAAAATCAGTTCCTCCTGAATATTTTAAATACATAGGTGTAGAGCAGGTGCAGGCAATGCTGTTGAGTTATGTGCCTGCAGGAAATTATTTAAATAAAATAAGCCTCCAGAAGGATTTTCAGTAAAAAAAGCTCAAGGGTAGGGAGGTTATCTTTGTGGAGGTATGCTTTATATTTATAAGTGCAAAAGAACTAAAAAGGCAGCATAGGTTTACCTATGCTGCCTTTTTAGTTCTTTTGCTTGTTTCGCTCTTTGCTCTTACTTAGAAGCGGCAAAGTCTTTAAGCTTTAAGAAGCTTTCATCCTGCTTATATCGCTATAAGCACCATGTGGGACTAAACTTATCAATACATAGTTTTACGATAGCGCTTTAGTTTAGTTTACTATATTTATGTTTTTTCTTATTTAAAGCTGATTTGTTGGATTTAATTTTGTTGAAAAAATAATTGCAGTCAAAAACTGTGTTAGTTGCCTCTAAATGGTAATAAAATCAAAAAGAGGTTGTAATCGTACTAAAGTAGAGCGAAGTCTTATTTATATTTGGTTTATGAAAAACGCTACAAGTCTTTTTGTGTCTGCCTGGCTATGTTTGGTGCTGTTGGCAGCCTGTTCGCTCACACGTGAACAGCGCCTGCAAAGAGACTACGATGAATTTAAAACCTGGGTATCGGATCAATTACGCCAATCAGAAAACCAGACCGAAGAAAACTGGCGACAAACCAGGGCAGCTTACACCGCCAGAACTACCAGCCTCGACCAGCAGCTACAGCAGCTTACAAATGAGCGCAAAAACGAATACAGCGACCTGAAAAAGCAGTTCGGGGAGCTGGACGAACGTTATACCCAAGTCATTTTAAAAGGTAAATGGCGGCACGACCTCCTGGAAGATGCCCATAACACCAGCAGTATCACTTCCGAAAGCCTCTGGCAAGCCTATGCCACGTTTATGAGCAACGTGCGGTTACGGTGCACAAAATGGGAATCAGAAGATTGGAGAATGGCACATGAAGTGTACAAAGACCTGGCGAAACGGCAGGACGAAGTGGCGGCAGAGGTTACTACCGAAGACCAGATCAGGATAAAGGCACTCCAGATGGAATACCACGCGCTAAAATCGGATGCAGAAGGAGAAGAAGAAGAAGTAAACGAATCTGAATCGTGAGACAATAGTGGCGGCTGCTTAGCCGAAAATAAGTTTGGCGCCACCCAGAAAAATAAAGATCCAGATTAAGCCTTTAATAAAAAAGAACAGAAATCCGGCTATACCAAGTTTTTTCAGGCTACTCTTTAGTTTAGACATATGCTGGAGTCATAAGGTTTTTAATCCAGTTTCAGAACGCACAAATATACAAAATAGTCGCTTGTATTGCTGAAAAAATGAAGGAATCCCTTTTACGACCCTTGACAGGAAACTACAAAAAACCTTTTGGAAGGCCAATTTCATTTAAATAATTGAGTATGTAATGATTGCTAAATGGCTAATTATTTGATTTGAAGTTTGGAGGTACTAAGAAGGAGTAAGAGCTATTGAGACTAAAAAATAACGGAGATGAGTGAATAATTTTTATACTCTTAATTTATTAAAGGTTTAGCATCCACCATTTTGGACTTGAAATTTTAATTTATTGAAGTCCCAGGTTGCAACGCCTGCTTTAGGTGTTTGATTTGGGCGGCATGGTGGTCGAAGTGGTCTTGCAGAAAGGTGAGGCATTGGGTGACGGAAAGCGGGCCCACGTAAGGGTGCTTGAACAGGCACTTGTCGAGTAGCTCAGGTGGCAGATCAGTGAGCAGGTCTTCGAAGGTATAGCGTACGCCATTCCATTGGCGGCGCAGGCTCTGTAAACACACCTTGTCCGGCACATCGGCCACCCGGGGAGGCGCTTTAAATTTAAGTTTCGATTTTAGTGCCAGTTTCAGCAACAGCGATTTCAAGTAATTTTTAAGAGACGCAGCTGGCAGTTTTTCAGGCTCTTCCAGTTTTCGTTGCATATAGCTCAGCGTAAACTCCTCTACCAGCACCAGGTGTGCCACAATCTGGGCGATAGACCACTTGTCTTCAGCTATTTTGGTGTTCAGAATAACGGGGTCTACCTGCTCCAGCGCATCCAGCAACCGGTTCCTCGACTTTTCCAGTTTTAAATACTTTACTTCTAACAGTAAGTTCATCAGCAATAAGTATAGAAGTTG
Organism: Pontibacter qinzhouensis; assembly: GCF_008017455.1. Classification (GTDB taxonomy): domain Bacteria; phylum Bacteroidota; class Bacteroidia; order Cytophagales; family Hymenobacteraceae; genus Pontibacter; species Pontibacter qinzhouensis. Next base: position 19,216 of record NZ_VRTY01000046.1, read on the forward strand.
TATTTAGTATGAGTAGAACTGCAACACAAAAATGATGTAACTGCGATTACCTTCTGTCGTTTTAATCAAATCCTAAGAATCTGTTCTTGAAGATATACACTTCTAAAGGTCAACCATTTGGACCTCGCTATAGCAGTGCCGGAAGTAATATATCAATTAAAGCATATTTTACGAATAATCCAACATAATGGCTGTTTAAACCTACAAGTATGAAACCAACCTGTTTATTATTAATATCGGGACTTCCTAAAAGCTTTAGCCGGAAAAGGCCGTGTAGGTTTGTGCTGTTAATACTGTAAATTTGTTTTTTCAGATGAGCTATGGATTATTCGCAAGACCCCGTAGGAGCGGCTCTCCTCGACAAATTAGAAGGTATAAGTGGTGCCGAAATAGTAGTAGAAAGCAACCTGACCGAAGATGATGTAATTCCGGTTGATTACCTCTTCCGGAACGAGCGCGATATGCCTGCCTGGGAGCTACTGGCCCTTGAGGCAAGCAAAGGTAAAGTGCTGGATGTTGGAGCAGCAGCTGGTAGCCATACGCTGGCACTGCAGCAAAAGGGCTTCGATGTAACTGCCATCGATATTTCAGAGGGAGCCATAGAAGCTATGAAAACCAGGGGCGTTAAACAGGCTTTGCTACAGGATATTATGACCTACCAGGGAACAACGTTTGATACCCTGTTGCTGCTCATGAATGGCATTGGCATAGCGGGTACCCTACGCGACTTACCTGGTTTTCTGAAGCAGGCACGTACTTTATTGCAACCTCAAGGTCAGATCCTGCTTGAGTCATCTGATATCTTGTACATGTTTGAAGAAGAAGACGGAAGTGTGCTATTGGATTTGAACGCCGGTTATTACGGTGAGGTAAAATACAACATGCACTACAAGAACCTGGAAACCGGCTGGTTTAACTGGCTTTTTATAGATGCCGCCATTTTGCAGGACTATGCCGAAGAACAGGGCTTCTCATTTGAGCTTATGTACGAAGGAGAAGACGGTAATTACCTGGCCAGACTCTTCTTGCGCTAAAGCAACAGTAGAAATGATCGTTGAGTAAGGAATAGGAATTGAGTTATTCTAATTCCGGTTAAAGCAAAGTGAAATCAGGTGGTCTACTGTTTGGGTAGGCGCAACGGTTACTGCTTTACTGTTTGCAGTAAATAAATTTGCACTCAATAATTATTTTCAGCACGACCCGCTGGTCGATACGTACGTGCTGCTGGTTTGTTGGTGCTTATTCTGGTTTAGGTGTATTATACTTCCATCATTTTTCTGCTGGGGGCGGAGTTTACACAAGTATAATCGCAGGAGCATGACCAGGGGATAGAGCCAAAAGATAACGCTGTTAAAGTAAGAACGGAAGAAGTTGAAACTGACTAAAAAAGGAACATAAAAAAAGGGAAAGCCCTATAACAGAGTCTTTCCCTTTTTTTATACTATATGTTGACCTTAGGCTTTTTTGTACATCACCTGTTTTACAGCCTCAATCGTGCGTTCAACGTTTGGCAACGAAGCTTCTATAAGCGTAGGAGCATAAGGAAGCGGCACATCGCGGCAGGTAACGCGTTTTACAGGAGCATCCATGTAATCGAAGGCGTTGCTTTGTATGTGGTAGGCAATTTCAGAAGAAATAGATGCCAATGGCCAGGCTTCTTCTACAACTACCATACGGTTGGTTTTCTTAACAGACTCAACCAGTGTTTTGTAATCAATTGGTCTTACAGAACGCAGGTCAATAACTTCAGCGTTTACTCCGTCTTTTGCAAGTTCTTCGGCTGCCGCCAAAACAACTTTCATCATTTTACCGAAAGATACGATGGTTACATCAGAACCTTCGCGCTTAATGTCTGCTACACCAATCGGAATCAGGTATTCTTCTTCAGGCACTTCGCCTTTGTCGCCATACATCTGCTCCGATTCCATAAATATAACCGGGTCATTATCGCGGATGGCGGTTTTAAGAAGACCTTTGGCATCGTACGGGTTAGAAGGAACTACCACCTTTAAACCGGCGGTGTTGGCAAACCAGTTCTCGAAGTTCTGCGAGTGCTGCGAAGACAGCATGCCTGCGCTACCGGTTGGCCCACGGAACACCATAGGGGCGCTGTACTGACCACCAGACATCGACATAACTTTAGCAGCAGAGTTAATAACCTGATCGATAGCCACTAACGAAAAGTTAAAGGTCATAAACTCAATTATCGGGCGTAAGCCATTCATGGCAGATCCAACGCCGATACCTGCAAAACCAAGTTCTGCGATGGGTGTGTCGATTACACGTTCCGGACCGAATTCGTCCAGCATGCCCTGGCTAACTTTGTAGGCGCCATTGTACTCGGCCACTTCTTCCCCCATCAAATAAACGCTCTTGTCACGGCGCATTTCTTCACTCATGGCTTCGCGCAAGGCTTCTCTAAACTGTATACTTCGCATATAGGATGTTTATTGTCTCTTTCTGTTGGTAAAATTAAGATAAGTCAGTCAATTTACAATGCCTTCTTTATATTTCTGCACACGACTTACGGCAGCAGCGCCTCCTGAAACAGCCTGGTACCGTGGTACACCCTGAACTCCGGGTCCTCTACTGCCTCTTTAAGCAGGTTCCTGTCGGATCGTACTGCCTGGCGGAGGTGGGTACTCAGCAGCTGGTCATTTTTTGTTCTGGCTGCTTTAACCGCCATAAAATAATGTGCCCGGCCATCATAAGGCTTGTGTTGCAGGGCCTGCAGGTAAAAGCTCTCAGCTCCTTCGTAGTTTTCTTTTAAGAGGTAGCTCAACCCCAGGTTCATCTGGGTCTGGTAACTGTCGCCGGCGTATTTCAGGCTGGCAATGGCATCATCATATAAACCCATTTCTATTTCAAGCGCAGCTTTATCGGCAAAAACTCTAGTTAGCAGGTCGCTATCACCGCCCATCCGGATGGCGTAGTTGTAAGATTCGAGCGCTTTAGGTTTGTTGCCACGCACATGGTAGGCGCTGCCAAGGCTGTAATGAACAGCAGCAGTCGGTTGCCTGTAACCCGCATACGAAAGGTGCTGTGTTGCCTGGTCCAATAACTTGTTTTTTATGTCAGGCCGGAATTCTTTGTCGGCCATTTCGAGGTACACTACACCGAGGTTAAAGTAGGCAGGCCATTTGTCGGTGAGCTTTACCGATGCTTCGTACAATTTTCGGCGTTCCGTAAGCAAAGGAGTTAGGGTGGCAGCATATAGTAACTCCTCTGCCGAAAGTTGTGCCGGGTCAGCAGTTTGGTCGGCAATTTTTTGGGCGAGCAAGTACAATTCGTAGTCAGGCTTCTGATTGCGCTGGTAATTTATTTCTACATGAGCAGATCGTAAGGTCGGATAAATGTATTTCTGCAGGTAATTATAAGCTTCCGTTTGCTGCAGGTCCTCAGCCATTGTATAGATTGAATTATCTGATGCCAGAATAGCCAGGACTTCTGCTTTCTGCTTCTTGCCCAAGGCCGAGTGCTCTACTTTGGTTTTCAGTCGCTGCCGAAAATCATTGTCGGGTTGGGTGGTAATGGTTACTTCTTTACCGGAGTAGTCCAGCATTTCTACTTTATCCTGGTAATAATCCTTTAGAGCAGTGGCTCTGGTGGCTGAGAGTTCAGGATCTTTTTCCTCAGGCGACTGGCTGCCATACACGGTTATTTCCTGTGCATCTACATTATCAAGAATGTACTGGTCCAGCGTCTGGAGGTTAGAACCCACATAATCGCGCAACTCGTGCAAATCATTATCGAAGTAGAAATCCAGTAGTTCTTTGGTATTTTCGGCGGGGTTGTAGGTATTGGGGATATAAAGTACTTCATTATTTTTAACTACTGAAAGCGGAGTTGTAAGAATGCCAGTAGTTAGTGTGGTTGTTTTAGTATACTGCACGCCCTTCGTCTTGGCATCTGTCACCCTGCCCTGCGCCAGTAATTTCCCTGTTTTCTTGGCCGGTGTGTAAGGTAAGCTAAAGCTTTTTATTATGGTTGGCCGTTTGTTCTCGTATAGGAACTCACCAAACTGGAAATTTAAGGTGCCAACATTCTCGCGTTTGTTTTCACCGTATTCGTAAAACAGATCTATTTTGTAGGGGTATTGCTTGTTGACCAGCTTCTCGGGTACGCTTGCTTTTACTTCAAAAACCACTTCATCGCCACTGGCAGCCAGCGGCAAAGGACTTACCGTTATCTCCTGCTTCTTTTCTGCCTGCCTGATGAGGCGTGGCAAGGTGCAGGAGGAGGTCAAGCAACTGAGCGTGAGAATGGAAAGGAAGAAATGAAATTGTTGTTTTTTAATGCCAGGCATATCTTGTATCTAAATAAACCGTAAAATACACCAAAATTCCGCTTTGGGTGGTAAGCCTTTCTTTGGAATTTATGTTTTACTTTCAAATTTCTGTCTTAACTAAACATTCTGCTTTCTGTGCTGTTAATTCTGAACCTGCTTAAATTAGGATGTTAGGGTTTAAAACGTTTGAGCCAGAATGAGTTGCATTTTTATTTTGATAGAAGAAATTAATAGTATATTTTTAAATTTAAATTAATTCAGAAATATGAGACGGCTCCAGTACTTTATCGAATCTCAGGCTTTTGGTGTCTGCACCATGCTTGGTGAGAAGCTTGGAATCGCTTCCAGCAGCATACGGTTTTCTTTTATCTACCTCTCGTTTTTAACGTTTGGATCTCCTGTACTTATTTACCTCATGCTGGCCTTCTGGATGAACGTGAGCAAGCACCTGCGTCGGGAACGAAGCACTATCTGGGATCTATAGCTCCTTTACCGTCCTTTTCTGCCGAATAAAGTATTCCCATACAATACTGCCGGCATAAATTCCCTTTAGTTCCTTTAACTTTTTTTTAACAGGCTGCAGCTTACGGCGGTTATGCCAGTAGGAGGCTTGCTTTAACAACGATACGTGCGCCTCCAATACAGCTTTAGCGTCTGCTTTCTGACCAGCCACCAGCATCCGGAAGGCAGCCAGCCAGTCCAGCAGTATTCTGAAAACGATAACCTGGTAAAGCTCTGAAAGTGGCAGATTTTTATAAAGCATGGCCAGCCCGTTCCTGAAGTTCAGAAAGGTTTTATGTGGGTTTGATTTATGCAAGGTGCCGCCACCCACATGAAACACCTGGCTATGGCCCGTATAGAACACTTTGTAACCTGCGTTGCTGACGCGCCAGCAGAAATCTATTTCTTCCATATGGGCAAAAAAAGCAGGTTCTAAACCACCCATTTCTTTGTAAACCGAAGCCCGCACAAACATGCAGGCACCAGTTGCCCAAAACACCTCCTGCACATCGTTGTACTGTCCGTTGTCGTCTTCCAGGTGCTCAAATAAACGACCTCTGCAGAAGGGGTAGCCAAGGGTGTCGAGCATGCCACCGGCAGCCCCGGCATACTCGAACAGGTGCGGATGCTGGTGGGCGTTAATTTTTGGCTGGCAAACCGCAATCTGCTCATCAGACTCCAAAAGCGTTATAACTGGAGCTACCCAACCAGGCGTAACGGCAACATCGGAGTTGAGGAGCACATAATAAGTGGCTTCTACCTGCCGGAGCGCCTGATTGTAGCCTTCACAAAAACCAAGATTCGATTCGTGCCTGATCACACGAACCTCCGGAAAATGCGCGCGCAAAAAAGCCACCGATTCATCGGAGGAGGCATTGTCGGCTACGATGATCTCGCAACCGGGGCTGTTTTCTATTACAGAAGGCAGGAACTGCTGCAGAAAATGCAGTCCGTTCCAGTTTAAAATAACAATAGCCGTATGGCCGGGTTTACATGCCAAAGTTACCTAAATCTAAGCCGGGGATGTTGGGCAGCAAACCTTCCGTGTTCTTTTTAAGCTCTTCCTGCGCCTTTTCGTTGGCAGACTCCATGGCGCTGTTTACGGCGGCCACCACGAGGTCGTTAACCATATCACGATCGTTGGTGTTTAGAATAGAATCGTCTATTTCTATTTTCAGGAGTTTGCGCTGGCCGTTTACGGTGGCTTTAACTAAACCGGCCCCAGACTCTGAGGTTACCGTAATGTGCTGCAGCTTATCCTGCGCTTCTTTAATTTTTGCCTGGACCTCTTTTACCTTGCCCAGCATTCCGAACATATCAAACATGGTGCTTTTCTGTGGTTATGGTTTATCCCGATTACACACTAATGCGGGTTAATTTACTGCAAATATACAAATTGGCTGCTATCAAATCAGCGAATGAGGGTAACTGTTCCTTTTCGTGTCTTTTTTTCTCCGTCGGTGGTGGTCACCGCTATCTCGTACACGTAAGCGCCTGCTGGCTGTAGCTGCCCCTTTGTGGTGCCATCCCATCCGGCAGTGGCATCGGTTGCCTCGTAAACTACCTGCCCCGACCGGTTGTAAATCCTGATACTAAAGTTTTCGAAGAAGTTACCCTTTACGGTAAAAATATCGTTAAGGCCATCGTTGTTCGGACTAAAGGCGCTCGGCACAAACAACCTGATAGGCTGCACCACCTCCAGAATATTTGAATACGATACCTCGGCCCCGGTGCGCGAAATAGCCTTTATGCGATACCGCAGGCGCTGCTCCTCTACAGGGTTACTATCGGTGTAAGTAGTACCGGTAGCAGGAGTGCTGGCAACAACTGTGTTGACAGCATTTAGTTGCTCTACCTCGTACCGTAGCACACCGCCCTGATAGCCGGTAAAAGCGGTCCAAAATAATTGTATGCCGGCCACACCTTGTTCGCGCAGCTGCAGGTACATGGGGCAGGTGGTGTTGCTGAGGCTTGATGTGGCGCTGCAATCGTCGGTGTAGGTTGCCTGGTAGCAATAGGTGCCGGGAGTGTTCACTTCGTCGCGGTAAGTAGTGGTGAGGGCGGTGCCAACCGGTTGGCTGTTGCCTCCTGGTTCACGATAAACTTCGAGCTGCCGGAATGTTTGCTCTTGTGGTACCTGCAGCGTAAGCTCCACCTGGTTCTGGTTATTGTAGCTCGCCAATAGGTAACCGGCAGGTGGGGCAGCAGTTGCAGCAATTTCAACACATTGATCTTGCGCTATGCCAAATCCATCTCCACCAGTAACCATGGCACTATAGCAATATCGGCCACACGTCAGGTTTGAAATTGTTGTACTGCCTTGCGGATCAGCTGAAGTATAAAGGGTGGTATTGTTACTTGAATTCCGGATCTCCACCTGCTGGCCGGGAAACAAGTGTGTTTTCCAGGTCAGCACGGCTTCTCCTGAGGCAACAGAGGCATTAAATACAATAGAACATACCGTACTGGATACCTGACTGTTCCCGCAGGCATCAGTAACCCGCACCCTGTAACACCTGGGTTCTGTTGTATTAATATTTTCCAGGGTTTTAAGCTTTACGGCTACTCCGCTTTCCAAACCATCTAACGTATCTACAGCCAGTACTGAATTATCTGCGGGGTTTAGGTGCTCCAGCAGGTAGGTGTATCTCGATTCGACCTTGTACGAAATAGAAATGCTGCCGTTTACCTGCGCTTGCCGGTCAACGGTAACCTGGCTGAGCACGGGCAGTGGGAGAGGTGAAAAGTCTTTAAACTCTTTAGTGGCACTTTGGGAGCAGGTAGCGCCGCGGTAAGAGCCTGTTAAGGTTATTGTATAAGCACCTTCAGCTGCATACGTGTAAGTAACTCTCTCTCCTGAAGTTACAGCCCGCGACTGCCCATTTCCAAAGTCCAGGTTGTAAGTGTCGTAAGAGGTGTCTGTTATTTGAACACGGACAGTTCGCCTGTCGCAGCCTGTTATCGTAAAAGTGGGTTCAGGTGTCGCTTTCACTTCAAAATCCTGCCTGAAAAGAGAGGTACCCTGGTTGTTGAAATTTGCAAGCTGCGTAATGGTAACCGGCCCGGGTCTGGTGAAGGTGATGGTTTTAACCGTGTCTTTATTGGGGTTGTTGATGTCTTCTTCGGGATGGTAATAGTACTCCTGCTCCGGACTTACCCGGCCACTGCAGTCTTTGAACCGAATAGTCTGGCCCACACAAAATACAGTTACTTCCTTGCCTTCGTGGTATGCCTTAAAGCACCTGCTCTGCGCCATTGCCACCAGGTTCATAAGCAGGAAAATAAGGATCAGCAGGTACTTCAACGGAAAGAATTCTTAATTTTCTTCAAATCAACTAAAAATACGGGAGCCACGCACTTTTTGGCGCAAAATAAGTAAGCTATTGTTTTAACTGCTTCGGGCTGTTTTTAGTATAGATTGCCGCTATAAGGTTTTACATGACCATATTGTACTGGCTTTAGGTAGCACAATATGGTCATGTTCTAAGTTTGATCGCTGATTTAACTAGCTAAAAATAAATTATTTGAATGAAAATGGCCTTCCGAAGCTTTTTTGTTGTTTTTGCTTCAAGGGTAAGTTTGCTGCTTACCTCTTCTGCTAAGAAACTAGCAGCTCCTGTACCGGAAAGGTTTTCAGAAAACTGATGGTCTGCTTGAGGTGAGGGTGGAGGAAGGTATCTGCAGAAATAAACGGTACCTGCTGCCGGTATGCCGTAACCAGCTTCTCGAGTGCCGGCGAGGTCTGAAGCGGCCTTCGGAACTCCAGCGCCTGCACCGCATTCAGTAATTCGATAGCCAGGACAGCCTCAACATTTTGTACCACCTGGTAGAGCTTTGTAGCTGCATTGGCACCCATGCTTACGTGGTCTTCCTGCCCGTTAGACGATGGAATGGTATCGGTGGAGGCAGGGGAGCAGAGTTGTTTGTTCTGGCTCACCAGGCTGGCTGCTGTATATTGACTAATCATGAGACCCGAATTAAGGCCTGGTTCAGCCACCAGGAACTCCGGGAGCCGGTTGTTGCCTGTTAGCAGCTGATAGGTTCTGCGCTCCGAGATACTGCCTAATTCGGCAAGGGCAATGGCCGTAAAGTCGAGTGCCAGCGCCAAAGGTTGCCCATGAAAATTGCCTCCTGACAAAATCTGGTCCTGCTCCGGAAAAATAATGGGATTATCGGTTACGGCATTGATTTCAGTGGTTACGACCTCGGTCGCATAACGGAGGGCGTCTTTGCTGGCTCCGTGCACCTGCGGTATGCACCGGAAAGAGTAGGGGTCCTGTACATGCTCTTTGGCTTGCTTAACAAGGTCGGAGTCCTGCAGGAGCTGCCGCACCTGTGCTGCAGTCTGGAGCTGGCCCTGGTGCGGACGTACCTGGTGCAGCAACTCCTGAAACGGGGTAATGTGGCCACCATAGGCATCGAGCGAGAGTGCCCCTATAACATCGGCCCAACTGGACAGGCGCTCTGCCTGCAGCAGGCAGTAGGCTGCGTAAGCACTCATAAATTGAGTTCCGTTGAGCAGCGCCAGCCCTTCTTTGGCCTTTAACTGTACCGGCTCCCAGCTGAACATCTCCAGAATATGCTTGCTGTCGAGCTTGTAGCCCTGAAAGTTGGCTTCGCCCAGGCCCAGGAGCGGCAGGCACAGGTGCGCCAATGGTGCGAGGTCGCCGCTGGCTCCCAAAGAGCCCTGCTGGTACACCACCGGAAAAACCTCACGATTAAAAAAGTCGATCAGACGCTTTACTGTTGGCAGTTGCACCCCGCTGTGCCCGTAGGCCAGCGCCTGTACCTTTAGCAGCAGCATGAGTTTCACTATATCGGCTGGTACCTCGGCTCCGGTGCCACACGCATGCGACATCATCAGGTTCCGCTGCAACTGCTCCAGGTCTGTGGCAGATACCGTTTTATCGGCAAGACCTCCAAAGCCGGTATTGATGCCGTATAAGCGTTCGGTGCTATGCTTGATCTTGTGCTGCAGGTACTCGTAGCACGTTGTAATGCGGTTTTCAGCCTCTGGAGAGAGCGCCAGCGTGAAGTTCCCAGCCAGGATGTTGCGGATCTGCAGTAAAGTTAATGTGCTTCTCGTAATGCTATGAACGCTGCTCATCTGCTATAATTAAATTTTAGGCTTAAACCGATTAAATATCAGGTCACATGTATCACAACACAAAACTTTTATTTCCTTATTATCTGGAATATCAACTATTTGTGAAAAAAAAGACTCACAAGGCATCGAATAAATATTTTTGTGATGGTTCTTATGCAGAATAATATCAGTTGTTTACCATTTATGTTAAAATGATGACTAGAAGCAGCTGATGCCCTTTTTGAAAGGCTTTGATAATTCGCTCACTTAGGCTGCTACTCCTTCTTTGTACTTGCTGCTGATTTCCTGCTAAAGCTATTATTATAACTGACAGACCTGCAACGATAACCTTACCCTTGGAGCTTTTTCCTCGAAAATGCTTCTGAAGGCTATTTTAATTTAAATAATTTAAGCTGAATGTACCAGATGCACCCTGTTACCGGGCTAAATAGGCTACCAGATCGTCAGGTGAGAAGTCTTGTTGCTCGCCGGATTGCATGTTGCGTAACTTTAATTTTCCGGAGGCAATTTCCTCGGATCCAATGAGTACTACAAACGGTATTCGCTTTTGGTCGGCGTAGCTCATTTGCTTTTTAAGTTTAGCGGGTTCCGGATAAAGCTCGGAGGCAACGCCGGCATCGCGGAGCTGCTGCAGCAGAGGCAGCGCATGTTGCTCCGACTCTTTGTCGAACTGTACGAGCAGTACTTTGGTGCCTACTTGGCTGCTATCAGGGAACAAATGCAGTTCTTCCAGCACATCGTACACACGATCTACCCCAAAAGAAAAGCCTACTCCCGAAACACCAGGCAAACCAAACATGCCCGTCAGGTTATCGTAGCGGCCGCCTCCGCTTATGCTGCCCATGTTGGCGTTGTTTACTTTTACTTCAAAGATGCAGCCAGTGTAATAGGAGAGGCCTCTTGCCAGCGTTGCATCCAGCTGCAGGCGCGGCTGCCCCGATGGGTTTTCGGTAGTTAAGGCTTTGCTCTGCAGCTGCTCCAGGTATTTCCAGACTTCCTGCAGGTCGGAGAGGCCGCGTGAGCCTTCAGTTGTTTGGCCAAGTAGATTGGTAAGTTCTGTGAGTTTGTTCTGGTTAGAGCCGGAGAGGTCGTAAAGCGGCTCTAGTTTTTCGATGGCTGCCGTGGCAATGCCTCGTTCCATTAATTCTTTGCGCACGCCTTCTTTGCCTATTTTATCCAGCTTGTCGATGGCTACGCATAGTTCTCCTTCACGGCCCTTTTCGCCTATGGCCTCTGCTATGCCCGCCAGAATGCCACGGTGGTTTATTTTAATGCTGAAGTCGGTAAGGCCGAGCGTGGAGAGCACTTCGTCGATCATCTGCACAATTTCTGCTTCGCACAGCAGGGAGTTGGTTCCTACCACATCTGCGTCGCACTGGTAAAATTCTCTGTAGCGACCCCTTTGCGGCCTGTCTGCCCGCCATACCGGCTGAATCTGGTAACGTTTAAACGGAAACGATATCTCGTTGCGGTTCATCACCACAAACCGGGCAAATGGCACTGTAAGGTCGTAGCGCAGTGCCTTTTCAGATACTTTCCGGACCATGTGCTTTGAACCTTGGGCTATATCGGCAGCAGAGGTCTTGCTCAGGAAATCGCCGGAGTTCAGCACCTTAAAAATTAGCTGATCGCCTTCATCGCCATATTTTCCGGTTAGCACCGATAGCTGCTCCATAGCCGGTGTCTCCAGCGGCAGGTAGCCGTACTTCTCGAATGTGCGTTTAATTACGCCAAATATATAGTTTCTTTTGACCACCACAGCAGGGCCAAAATCGCGTGTTCCTTTCGGAATAGATGGTTTCTCTTTGCTCATGCCTTCTGAATTTGCCCCGCGAAGTTACTAAATCGTTCCGGATTTGGAGTTTTGAAAATTTGGGAATAAGATGATTGGGTAAGTGGGAGATTTGAAAATTTGAAAATTTGGAAATTGGGGAATGGGAAATTTAGTGGAACTCATATTTCTAAAAGCTAAAGGTTCTTGTATTTGTAATTTGAAGAGCAGTATCTGTGACCGCAGCAGCTAAGGGCCACTTTTTCCAAATAGGCAAAATACCAACTTCTATCCTGCCTGATTTAGAGCAGTGAATATTTGCCTACCAAGGCTTAACCATTAGTGCCTAAATAGTTACGATATGCATTACCTGCCACCACTTATGATTTGAAATTTTACATTTTTCCTTGTTGTTAAATATAATAGATATGTTAATAGAAGTGAAAGAACGACTTGTATTGTGACTTTAAAATATTCATTTTCTATTGTTGCGTTCAAAAAGGGCAGCAAGACAATCATAATGGGGGCATGATACAAGTGTAGAAGGTAAGTATAACCTCCTACATTAAAAAAATTGGCTGGAAGATCTAAAAGTAAAATAAAAAAAAATAATGCGATAAAGTACTTATTGTAGCCGGAAAAAATATTGAATGTCACTACTATTACAAAAAAGACAAAGACCAATAATAACTTTTTATTAAGTCTAGTCTGAAAGTGAGCATAAACGGCACCCGCAAAGAATAGAAAAAATATATCATATCGCAGCATCAGCTTTCCAAACACAGCTAATGGAATAAGTAATGCTAACATCCATAAATTTTTTCTCAACAATAATTCAATTATTGAAAAAACAATGAATAAGTCTCTAATGAAGTATGTAGGCGGGTTAATTGGGGCATTGTTTAGAGCAAAAATACCATCAGTTATTAATTTATGATCGTATGAGAGCCTGGTAAGTATATTTAATCCTATAAAATGAGCAATTAAAACAGGTAGCAATACTGAAAAATTAGCAATAAAAAATGGTATCAGAAGATTTCTAATTTTTTTTTGAAATAGATGTGTTTTGTGTCTTGAATGGTTCCAGTATAAGTAACCAGATGTAACTGAAAGGACAAGCGTTCCATAAGTAGGAAGTACTTCAAGTATATAATATATAGAACCCTTTGTAAAATTATGTTTTGTATGGGTAAATGTAATTAACACAACCGCAACAAAGCGAATCAATTCAAGGCTGTAGTTCATCGGTTAATTACTAAAAATTTTAAAAAAGCTAAGGAGCAATAAATCTTTTTTCAGAAGTTATTACATAAATCCAAAGTTGTACAATAGCTGACCTAAAGTCTTATTTAATACAACAGCGACACAACTTATCGGAATTCCCTTTTAGATTTATTCAACATTAAGAAAGGAAAATAAAAATCTTGTATCCTGCATCTTATGTCCTGTGACCATAGCCGTCAGGCTAAAGAAGAAATGTGGCTTGCTGCTTTAATTTTGAAGCTTTTACCAATTGATCAACAGTTTCGCTTGTAGGTAAAAAACGCTCAACAAGGGCTGGCCGGGGCGTTTTGCTTGATTTTAAATCGCTTAGCCTGACGACTATGATTCTGTGACAGATGGATGTGTAATTTCAAATTCCGATAAGTTAAGTCGCGGTTAATATTAATAATTTCTTAAAAATAAAATTATTTAAAAAAAACATTAGTGTCCAAATATAAGAAGTGTTAAACAAGTAATGCTAAAAGGATTTCTCTAAAATTGAGCTGAAAAATATCTTGATTTTTAGCGAGTCTGAGCATATTGTAACTGAACATTCTGGATAAATTTTTGAACCAGCATTACTTCTTTATCACTACCCAAATATAAAATAATGATTATTAACAAGTTAAAATTTATATTTTCTGATTTATGTAATTTAAAATTGCAAGTAGCTTATTTTTAATATTTTGTTAAAATAAGAGACAGTCAAAATTTGTAGATTTATGTAAATAGTTCTGCCATTTTTTAGCTTTCTATCTACTTAATACTACCTAAAATGAGATAGAAAAGCTAATTAAAGTGGTGTAGTACGGATTTTCATCATTTATTTAATCAAACAGGGACCAAACCAGTGAAAAAACTCGTATTAAATCGAAAAAAAATAAATCAACTATCATTGACTGAATATTAAACCTTTGAGCTAATTTTCAAGATATATATTTGGACAGTAGTGTAAAAAATACATATTTCGCATTAAATAATTCTTTTTCTCATTAACTGTTTCTACTAATTCAGCCATCAATTACTACCACGCAACTTTATAGTACTCCCCATTTGTAGGACCACTGGGTGGTGATTCTTAGTTGAACTTTCTTGTCAGTTTCTTCTTTACCCGGAGCCGGTTTTCAGCTCAATGTTTCGACCAACGGGAGAAGGCCTGGGTTGAAAACCGGCTCCGGGTGGCCTTGCTGTTTGCCCCCTGCCGTGGCAGCTTTTTGCAGGTACTGGTTTGCCGGAATCTGCCGCTCTATTCCCTGATGGTGCTTCTTATAGTTATAGAAGTCAAAGAAGTTTTTCAGCCCTTGGTACAGCTCCCATCCGTCACGGGCAGGATGTAAATATACATAATCCCGCTTCACCGTCCGCCACAGCCGCTCAATATAGATGTTGTCAATGGCCCTGCCTTTGCCATCCATGCTGATTTTGATTTCCTTTTCCTTCAGGTACTCGACCCACTCTTTGCAGGTGAACTGGCTCCCCTGGTCGGAGTTGACGATCTCCGGTTTACCATACCTGCTGATTGCCTCCTGCAGCACCGCCAGACTTTCCCCTGCCTCCAGGCTGTTGGACAGGCCCCAGCCCACAACAAAGCGGCTGCAGACGTCAATGAGGGCCACCAGGTAAAGAAAACCCCGCTCCATGGCAATATAGGTGATGTCAATCTCCCATACCTAGTTTGAACGCACTATCATCAGATTCCGAAGCAGATAAGGGTAAATATACTCAGCCTTTCCCAGCTTGCTCAGGTTCTTCTTGGGGTAGATAGCCAGCAATCCCATGAGCCTGAGCAGCCTTCTTACCCGCTTGTGATTTACCTCATAGCCCGCATCGAGCAGGTAATCCTGCATCTGCAGCACACCATGGGTGGGATAGTCCAGGTAGCGCTCATCCAACAGGCGCATGAGCAGCAGATTCTCCTCGCTCTCCTGCACCGGGGCATAATACAGGCCGCTGCGATGTATCCCCAGCATCCGACATTGACTGCGGATGCTGAGCTTCTCAGTGTAATCTACCATAGCTTGGCGTACGGCTAAAGGCCCAGCTTGCTTAAGCTTTTTTTTAGATACTCATTCTCCAACTCCAGTTTCCCTATCTTGGCATATAGCTTCTCCGAATCTGGCTCCTGCACCTTATCCTTCTCTCTTTCAAAGACAGAAGAAGCTCCCTGCACGAACTCCTGTTTCCATTTGCTGATGCTGTTGGCGTGTATCTCAAAATGCTTGGATAACTCTGCCAGGCTCTCTCTTTCTTTGAGCGCCTCCAGGACTACTTTGGCTTTAAAGGCCGCACTGAATTTTCGTCTTGTTCCTTTCATTACTCCTCTAATTTAACCATTACTCTTCAATTATAGTAGTGGTCCTAATTTCGGGGAGTATTATACTTGGACTTAATATTATAACAATTAGGGCATATATTTAATTAATGGGGGAATATTATAATGAGTAAGTTTAAAAGGCGTTGTTATCGCCGCGAACCATATTATATACTGTATAAAAAATTATTTTCAAGTCTAACAAAAAACTCCAGTTTTCAAGGTAAAAAATATCAAGCTTTACACGGGCACGCATTTGATGCACTTCCGTAGTTTCACCACGGTACCCACGTACCTGCGATAAACCTGTAATTCCAGGTTTAATGAAGTGGCGCAACATAAATTTATCAACTATAAGGGCATATTCTTCGGTATGTTTGAGCATGTGCGGCCGCGGGCCCACAACTGACATATTTCCTATCAAGACATTGAAG
This sequence comes from Pontibacter qinzhouensis, assembly GCF_008017455.1. Lineage (GTDB taxonomy): Bacteria > Bacteroidota > Bacteroidia > Cytophagales > Hymenobacteraceae > Pontibacter > Pontibacter qinzhouensis. Next base: position 34,891 of record NZ_VRTY01000046.1, read on the forward strand.
AACTGCGGCAATTCATCAATACTTGTTCTTCGTATAAAAGCACCTATTTTGGTAATTCGTGCGTCGCCACGCCGAGCCTGTAAAGTATTAGAGTCGCTATTTACATACATAGAACGAAGTTTCCAGCAGTTAAAAATTCTGTTATCTATTCCTGAGCGTTCCTGTTTAAAGAAAACAGGTCCTTTAGAGTCAAGCTTAATAAGCAAAGCTATTACTGGAATAAGCCATGACAATACAAATAGAATTATTAAAAGTGAGAAAACAATATCAAAAGTTCTTTTTAATATTTTATTTATAGCATCATCGAGCGGAATGGAGCGCAGGATGAGAACAGGCAGCATGTCATAAAAGTCAATTTTCAGTTTTCTGTATTGAAAGTCGCCGGGTTCGGGTAAAAACTTCATGCGGACCAGGTTATTGTCCACAAAGTCCAGCAGCCTTACCACCTGCTCTTTGCTTAGCTCATGCGGAGAGCAATAAATTTCGTCTATTCCGTTTTCAACGATAAACCTTTCAATATCTGCTACCCTACCTATTATATGGTCCCCATGCTTTTTATCATCAAAGAAGCCTATAAATCTATATCCGTGCTCAGGATGTTGGCTGAAATACCGCCTGAGTTCTAAACCAGTATTTCCATAACCTACAATGATGACTTTCCGAAAATTATATCCTTTCCTGCGCCAGTATTTAAGGGCGTAAATAACAAGCAGCCGCCAGATGATTACACTTGTTCCTAATAATATATAATGGTTTGATAAATAATCTCGGGAAATGTTTTGGATATTAGTAACATTGAGTGTTGCTTCTATTAGTAGAATGTAGAGGAAAATTACTTTTATAGCATTTACTATTACCCTTATTGTTCGGGCAACCCGGTAATTTTTGTAAATTCCTAGTAATGCAGCACAAATGAACCATCCAATCGATGAATAAAAAAGGAAATCTTTATACGGTGTCTTAAAACTATCGAGACTGCCAAAATATAACATAAATGTAGAAATAACAGAACCTGTTACAGCTACCAAGTCTCCAAAAGCATGAACAAGTTTTATGTATTTTGTATATAATCCGGGCATAAAAGAAAATTTGCACAAATGTAAGGAGAATTGGCAGCCTAAATTTACATTTGAGACTTTTAAGATAACTTCTTGAGATTATTATTAATGTTTTCTCTTTCAGAATCATCAAACCAACTCCATTTATTAAAATATTTTATCATTGATGATATATGAATTATAAAAAGGTAAAACTGTTTGGCAGAAGCTCTCTCATATAAGTGATAAATAGTTGTTTGTGGATAATAAAGGGTTTGGTATTTTTGATTAATCCTTCTACATAAATCCAAATCCTCCATATAAAGAAAAAATTGTTCATCAAATCCACCAACTTCCTCAAGGACATCTTTGCGAATCATAAGAAAACATCCTAATAAAAAAGGAACATTCATTGTTTTATTGTAAGATGTATGCAGAAATTGATGAAACCTACATCGTTTACTGAATAAATTTTTAATAAAAGGAATTCTCCTTATAATAATATCGAAAGGGGTAGGCAACGAACGGCAGGATAATTGTAATTGACCGTTTGGATAAAGAATTTTAGGTGCAACTAAACCAATGTTTGGATCAGACTGAAATAGGGCAAGCATATTATTGATTATATTGCCCTCAAAGTAAACATCGGGATTAAGGATGATATGGTATTTAGAAGCTTTTAAAGATTTATTTATGCAAAAATTGTGAGCTTTCCCAAACCCAATGTTATTATTATTAAAATGATAGCTTATACAATCATCTACAATAATTTCTGTTCTTAAGCAATCTGTAGGAGAATTATCGTAGACAAAAATTTGATTTATATGTTCTGAACTGAGTAAGCTTAAAATTGTCTGGTTGATAACCCATGCTTTTGTCTTATATGCTACTATGGATGCTACTATCACTTTATTTTATTTATACATAGTAATTTATAATACAGCAGTAAGTTATTTAATATACATTTAACTGACTTACATAAATAATATAAACAGCGACAGAACTTATCGGAATTCAAGATTTGATTTGTTCTATTTCAACAGAATTATTAAAAAAGTTCTGTGTCTTATGTTCTGCATCCAGTGTCCTGTAAAAGATGGCAGTACAATTCGATTTCCGGGAAGTTAAGTCGCCGTCTATATAAAACATCTTTCTAAATTGGTTTTATATTATTTTAAGTGTTTAACTAACTGATGATAAAAGTAGTGTTAAAGAAGTGATGCTGATTTAAAAATCTATCTATAATATGTACAGATTCGCTAAAAATCAAGATATTTTTCAGCTTAATTTTAATGAAATATCTTAAGTATTACTTCTTTAGCACTACCAAAATTACTTATGCTGCAGGTGTAATTTATAAAGTTCTTGATACATATGTGCATTTGTTTTAATGTTGAAGTCTTCTTCGCACCATTTTCTGGAATTATTCCCCATTCGTTCCACTTCAAGAGGCGTCTTCTCAAGCCACAAAATTTTTTCAACAGCTTTTTCAATTGTTTTGAATTTAAAACCATTAAAACCATCCTTTACAAGATCTATATTTCCTACACATTTGTTTAAAAGTAAACATTTAGACACACTCATGGCCTCCAGTACTGCTAAAGGTAATCCTTCCCATAAAGCAGTTGAAATATATAAATCTGCAGAACCTACTATTTCAAAAACTTCTTTTTTAGAAACCATGCCTGTTACTATTATGTTAGGAGACTGAAGCAAATCAAGATTAGCTGTTGTTCCATCGCCAACCCAAATAAATTGAAATTTAGAATTTTCTGCAAACCTTTCAGCAATGCTGTTAAAAAGTTGTGGATTTTTTTGCCCAGTTACCCTGCCGCACGTAACTATAGTAAATTTGCTCTGATTTTTCGTAAGCGTGGTGTTTTCGCAATTATCTAAAACTGTTCCATTATTAATATAAGTTGCTTTAATACCTACTTGATTAAATATATCAGCTTCAGAGGATGAGCAGCATACTATATTTCCCGAAAATAAACTTGCTGTTTTCTCAAGCCAGATAAATAAGTTTTTTTGAAATGAGGATATATCTTTACGTGCAAAAGAGGCACCATGAGGTGTATAAACTACATTCCTGTGCTTGGTAAGGGTACTAGCCACTCGGCCTAAAAAGCCTGCTTTAGAAGAATGAAGATGAATAACATCGCCTTTGTGTTTCCTGAAAATTTTCAGGAGTTCTATCAAAGCTCTTATATCTTGATAAGGATTGATTTCCCTTTGAGAATAGTTCCAATAAATAAATTTGACATCTTCCGGGAAAGTAGCCTTAACTTCTTCAGCACTAATTTCGTCTGGCTTTTCACCATGTATAACTATATGTTCAAATCCATTTGTAAACCTAGTTAAAAAATTTACAAATAATGCTGCACCAGAAGCGAAACACTCAATTACATGTATAACTCTCATTATTAACAATTCTAATAACATATTATAAAAAAAGGTAGTGGACCAACCAAGTTGATTAAGTACTAAAAATCAAAATAACCAGCTAGTTATCAATTACATATTGATAACTGTTAAAAACAACTGATTTAACCCACTATCATAAAAATAGTTATAAAAAAATAATATATAATTCAAGGCTTCCGCATCAAAATATGTAAGTTATTGAAATTTAAATACTTGAAATATTGAAATTTAATAATATTAAATCCACAACAAGCTGATAGCCAGATAGGTGTATTATTGGCGCGGTAGCCCTGTTCATAATTTGTTTTTATACTAACTATGAATTAATAATTTGACCAACTTTTCTCAACTTAATACCGATTCATAAACTTTAAAAGTTAGTTTAGCTGCTTTTTCCCAAGAATATAAATTACTACGAGACCTCCCTTTATTGCTCAAGTCTATTCTTAAAGCAGAATTTGCTACAAGCCTCTCTGTTTTATTATACATAGAAGACATATCATAAGGGTCAAAGTATAAGGCTGCATTTCCACCAACTTCAGGCAATGAACCTGCGTTTGCTAAGAGTACTGGCGTACCAAAAGAAAACGCTTCTAAAGTAGGTATACCAAATCCTTCATATTGTGAAGGGAATACAAAGAATAAAGCTTGATTATAGAGTTGGGCCAAAAATAGATCATTGATAGGTAACTGTATAACTAAATCCTGTATACCTAGTTTCTTGAATATACTGATTTCATTCTTGGTGAAACCACCTCCTCCGGCACTAATTAATTTAAGAGAATTTCTTTTTAAAATAGGAGCAATTGCTGTAACATAAGGTAAAAAGTTCTTATAATGGTCTCTTAGTCCAACATACAAAATGAAGTCGCCCAATTTGGTTACAAAATCATTTTCAGGGAGCACCATATTAGCACTAAAGGAACTGGCAAGTGGCGTAACAAAAATTTTGTTTTCAGGAATATTTAAAATTTTAATAATATCCTGTTTTGTATTTTCCGAAACAGCTAGAATAGCTTCAGCAGCCTCAAGTTGATTTTTTTTCTGCCTTGCAACAAGATCACTTTTAAAATAATGACTAAACTTCTCGTCTATCATATCATGGCAGGTTACTACAAAAGGCTTATTGTTAATACCATTCTTTAAGAAAGAGTCATTATAAAAAGTTGGATGAAATAAATCGAATTGCTGCTTTTTAAGGCTGCTATTTGTTTTAAAACTATTAATAATACTCATCAATCTCTTTTGCCCTCGAAAATTAAATGAGTTAAAAAAAGGGGATACTTGTGGTTTCAAACATTTCGCATAAACGTTGTTAGACAGAATCAACGAAATGTCAAAATCTATTTTTTGTGCCACAGCATAAGACATTAATTCATAGAAGTACCTTGAGATGCCACCAAATCTTTGATTTGCAAAAACCTGATGATCATACAATATTTTCATAAACAATTTGGAATGTTTAGACCTTGTTTAAATATTTACTTTTCTATATAACTAAGCATTTAGCCATCAGTATAAAAGCAGATGATATTGAGGCTAGTTGCTCACGACCCTTACCCAGGTGCCTGTATTTGTCCAGCCAGACCCAGCGCTCTTATGGTAATATATACTCCCTTGGGATTCGTTAAATCGTTTGGATAAAATTTCATCGCGCACCTTCTGCTACAAGACCCAGATTCCCTATTTTATTAACTAATCCTACTATTTAAACAGGCTCCATTACTGCTGTAAAATATTGTTGGCTAGATAGATATTGCTTAAATGGTTCTCTTTATGAAATGTTTTGCAGCATTATTAGTTACCATTTGGGATGCAAGCAATGTATTAAAAAATGCTAGTAAAAATATACACTTATTATTCTCCAGAATATTTTCAGTTATTGAACATATAATTATCATAAACAAAAAGCATGTATAATGATACTGCCTAAGTTTTAGACTTTTTATGAGAGGGTAAAAGTAAAATAGACAAAGCACGAACAAACCTATAATACCAAAAGTCATTAAAAAATCTAAATACTGATTATGTGAATTAAATCCTAGAAGCCTATCTAATCCTTTTTCAACATAAACAACTGCCATTTCATCCTGCGTGTCTCCTGTCCCTACCCCCAAAAACCAATTATCCTTAATTATGGTTAACCCTGCCAAGAGTGGCCCTATTCTGGTAGAAGAATAATTGTAAGGATTGTTTTCGATAGTTTTGAATGAGACATTAAATCGTTGCTTATACCTTTCAAGTGTATTATTGGAACCTTTTAAAACCACTAAGCAGCCTATAGTTGTTGCCATTAAAGCAAAAGCTATGAGAAAACGCTTATTAATTTGAGAATAATATGCAATTGTTAAAAATAATCCGACGGCGAGGATAGAGATAAATGAAGCAAGTCCTGCACACAACATTATGAAAACGCATAAATATAGCAGTAATATAGCAATAGCTGTTCTCGTCCCAGTTTTTAAATTGGGTTCTGTCATATAAATATAAATAGTAAGAATAACAGCAGTAACAACATAATACCCAAAATATATATGCGACATGTACAAAAGAGGAATATCAATAAAAAAATTATTCAATTCAATAAGTGTTAGGCCTGAAACTATGTATCTTTTGTAAAGAGCAAACAAAACTGCTATAATGCTTCCTATGCTAATACTCAATATAAATGCCTTGAAAATTTTTCTGTATTCATTTTGCTGAAGTGGTCTTGAGCTAAAAATGACTAGCGGAAAGATGAATAGTGCCAGTGATTTTTCTATTTTGAAAAATGCGTACTCGAAGTTATCAGTTCCAAATAACCATATTATCAAAATGGCAAACGGCAAAATAAAAACAATGAAGTAACTACAGTTAATTAGTTTTAAAAATGAATTTTTAAAATCGAGCTTTACAAGCCAATTTAATAATAACAAAATAAGAATTATAACTGTGAAGTTACGCGGCAGTATCAAACAAAACCCAAAAGACATAAGCAAATAAAAGTAAATTTTATCCTGAATATCTTTTGAGTATTTCCCCGCTGCTTTGTTCATAAGCATAAGAACCGGTATTTATATATGAAATTAAAAATAGTATATTCCTGCGGCACTTGATGCATACTTATGAGTAAACTAATTACATCGGTTGTAAAATTAAGCCTGCTATTATAAATTGTCTTCCAAAATATTAGATGTGTTGAATATTAAAAGAAGCAGGTATATATAATCTTCAGTATCTTTAGCAGATAATTCATTTTATAGAATATTATTAGATAAATATAAATTTTCTAATTCTGCTGCATAATATTCTATTGTAAATTGTTTTTCAAAAGATTTTTTGCACTGATTGCCTAATTTTTGGGCGACAGTAGGATTTTGCCATAAATACTTGATTTTCTCTGCTAATTGCACGTGATCCAAAGGTATTGTTAGTAAACCATTAAATCCATCCTGAACCAACTCTTTTGGCCCTTCTATATTAGTAGCAATTACAGGTATGCCTGCTCTAAAGGCTTCTAGTATAACCAGGCCCATACCCTCAAAAATTGAAGGTAAAACAAAAATATGGCAGCTTGAAAAATATTCTTCGGGATGATAAGTTGCACCTCGAAACTCAACTACATCTTGTAAGGCAAGTTGGTTTGCCAGGGCTTCCAGTTTATTTCTTAGCATACCCTCACCGACCAAAATTACTTTGATGTTAGGAATAATACCTTTCAGAGTGCTAGCAGCCAATAATAATGTATCCACTGACTTTTGAACAGCTAGTCGTCCTACAAACAATATATTAAAATTGCCCGGATTGATCTGCAGTTTATTTCTTAGGAGTGAAACGTCGCTAATATCTGCTTCCGCCTTTGCTGGTATACAATTGTACAGCAAATGAATTCTATCAGAAGATACTCCCAACCTTTTATGAACATGATCAGCGACGGCTTTGGAAATGGCAATTACTTTAGAATTTCGGGCGACCGTAGTAAATAAAATTCTGTATATCAGGAAAAAAATATAATCAAGTTTATTCCACTTAAACCAGATATTATGCATGGTGCAAAATAGGCTTAACTTTAATCCTCTACAAGCCCACAATCCTAAAAAATCAGCATGGCTGAGATGAGTGTTAACCACATCAGGTTTACATAACTTGAGATATGCACGAATCTGTTTACTACAATTATTGCCTAAGGGAATAATTTTTAGCTTAATATCGGGATGAAGCTTATCTTTTAAATCGGTGATATCTTTTAAATAAATGATATGAACTTCGTGCTTCTGTACATGTATATTCGAGAAATTAATAAGTAACCTTTCCGCCCCACCAAAACCTAGTGCGGTAATAATATGTACGATTTTCATTCAATTTTACTTATAATAATCTATTAACTCCGAGTTCTGCATCTGGTAACCGGTTTTGGCTCCTATAAAATATAATCCGGATGCTGAATCCATCGTTCGTTTTTTGTTCCAGACGAGGAGGTCCAGGTAGGGCATCCAGAAAAACAAAATTCGAACTATCGCTTTTATAATGAGTCGCAAATACTTATTAAAACCAAAAATCAACAAAAAGAAGTATTCAATACTCCAAAGAAGTACAGTACCATGACCTGCAATTATTCCGATTTCATTTTTTTGAAGTTTTTATATACGTACCTGTAGCCGGAACAGGTAAAATGGATGAAATCTAAAGTTCCTCTAAACAGATGCTGCAGAAGCGATGTTTCGCTATAAACAATCCAATCTTTTTTAAAATCTCGGTAAATTTGGCTTATGCATGTAAAAGATTAATAGCATGCTCTAAAACCACTTGTACTATAAATACAATCAAATGTTTTATCTTGATTGGGGATTTTGTGATCATCCAAAATTATTGGAGTCTATGTTCAATTGGCATGATAGTTTCAACAATCATACCCTTCTTTCATCTAAAAAGACTAATGTCCCGTACCTTTCAATACTTCCACTCCATACCAATACTTTAGCATAAGGACTTTTTAAGAGTATTAGGTGAAATTTCTTCTTTCAATATATCTATCCCGAGCTTAGGGATAGATATATTGAAAGAAGAAATTAATAATCGCTGCGTAATGATCTCAAATAAGAGGTTCTCCTTTTTTTAAAACCATCTAATGAATAACTATTACGTACTCCAGTATGTTTTCAATAACATTAGGTAAAGCATTGTAGAAATCAAGGCAAACAATATTCCTGTTCAGAAATAGCTGCGTCTATGAATATTAAGTTTCAGCACAGCCAATTTAAGTTTTTCTTAAAGTGCAGAATACTTCTTAAAGCTTTTTCAACCATTTTCTTTTAATAGTACTAGCTATATCAGCTCGTTTTTGAAATATATAAAAAAGCAACCTATTTATTTTATTATACTTAAAATGCTGTGACAGAACCTGGTAATACTCCTGCATAATACTCTTTTTATTATTAATATTTTGAGTTTTACTCTCTTGGTGAACCCTGAACTTGCCGAGGAACTTGGGTAACAAGCAAATGTTAAATTTTTTACTGATACTGGCGTAAAAATCTACATCCATACAATAATTCAGGTCAAGTCTTAACTGTCCTTTACTTTCATAGACGTTTTTCCGCCAAAAAACGGTTGGTTGAACAGGACAGAACCTTCCATGTTTAAATTTCCATTTATTCCATAGAATTGGTTTTACATCACAAATCCAGTTACTCTTTTCGTCTATAAGATGGTAATAGCCATAAATGAGATCAGCATTTGTATTTTGTTTAAAAAAATTAACCACTTCATTGAAAGTATATGGAAAATAAACATCATCAGCATTCTGCCAGGCTAAAATATCTCCAGTAGCATACTTAAAACCATGATTTATGGCATCGGATTGCCCTTTATCTTTTCTTGAGTAAAATTTAACATTCGGATATTGAGCAACAATTTCTGCTGTTTTATCAATAGAAGCCCCATCCATTACAATTACTTCAAAGTTCCTGTAGGTTTGTTCAAAGATAGAGTCCAAAGTTTCTTTGATGTACTTTTCTCCATTGTAAACAGGTATAATAACTGAAATTTTCATGAGGTAAAGTTACGAATATATTCATCTTTTTGGATGAGCTGAATTAAAATTAAAAGAATCCAGAATGGAGCATGGTAAAAATCTCCTACAATGGCCAAGTGTACTAAGGTCGACAAAAAAGGAAGCATAAAATATGTTCTTATTTGAGGATTAAGCCAAAATAAATTTCCTCCAAACTTTATCAAAAAGCTTACAAAAGCAATAATTGCAAAAATTCCTAAATCTGCTAATATAGTTAAGTATATACTATGGTAGCCCAATGTATATTTTTCAACTCCATATCCGGGTCCATTCCCTAAAAAAGGATTCATAAACCAATCTTTAAAGGCCGTGACCCAAGTGTGTAATCTTATGCTGGCAGAGTAACTATTGTTCTTAAATAATACTTTATCACTCAGTTCATTTAAAGGCTTCTCCAGAACTGCATAATATTTAACAACAAGTAATGCTGAGATGCCTATTAAGAGAAATATGGCTAATATATTCGACTTTTTTATCGTAATCCTTTTACTTAACAGGAAAGTACAAGAGAAAATAAAACCATAAACTAAAATTAAAATCAACATTCCGGCAGCGGAGAAAAGAAAGATCATCGAAAAGAGGTAAAGAATTGTAAGGAAATACTGCATAAACTGATTTTCTCTTAATTTGTAATAGAGAATTCCTACAGGGCAAATAATATTCATTAAGAGTGCCATGCTACCAGGCTCTTCAGCAACGCCTCCTACTGCCCAAGCCCTTCCTCTTATGTAATAAAGCATATTTGCAGAACCATTATCCAAATTAATAAAATATCCTCTTATGCCAATTTTGAATACATTTATTAGAATAAAGTCCAAAGTTATGATACATGAGCAGACAACCGCAGAGATGGCAAACATTTTCATGATAAAGCCTGCATCCAGCTTTTCATAATGCACTATAATCCTCAAAATAAAATAATAAGCTCCTATTGCGAAAGTATATGCTAATGAATGATTAAAGCTCCTTTTGTTCGCAAACCCTGTAATAAAAGAAACCCAGACAATCCCTAAGAAAACAATTAGTAAAATATCATAATCTTTTATTTTTAAAGCTTTTATCTTGATCTTAGGCTTAAAAATAAGTTTTATTAAAAAAGCAGAAATAGTAATAAGTAGTAACATCACTGGTAGCCTTAACCACCCTGACAGAGCAAAGTAAGATGTAAAGGGGGAGAAGATTAAAAAAAGTCCTATGAGCTTCTTTAACATAATTAAAATGCTCGAATTATAGTATCGAATTAGTTTTGTATTTATTTTCTAAAAGCATGAACCGGACAAGCCTGAAAAGGTAAAGTGACTGGTTAGATACTGCTAAATTTTTGAAGATCTGACCTAATCTCGTTGGAAAGTTATAGAAAAGAAATTGAAAGGCAAAGGGTGATACCTGTATATCATCCATGCCATTTATACAGCTATCCTGCAGATCATGTGTAGGTATGAAGTTAGGAGAAATATTTAGAGTAAGGAAATAGAATAAAGTGTTTGAGTATGTAAAGGATTAGTTAACCAGAAAAAAATAGGAGGCATATACTACGTTTGACGAGGCAGATGGTGGCATAATAGTTTATTAACTATTATGCCACCACTTGACTTTAATTTTGAAACAAATGAAGGGGAAACACTATTTAGCTACGAGACTGTAAACGGAACTGTGTCAAAGCTATAAAATTATTAACTTAGCTTAAGCACAGTTACTATGGAGA
>NZ_VRTY01000047.1 GCF_008017455.1 Pontibacter qinzhouensis
TTTCTACCTTAAAATTTCCAGAGCCGCGGGTAAGGCTAATCTGGCCCACTCCAGGTGCATTTTGCGAGCGTAGTGCAGGCCATCTGCTGCCAGGAACTCTTTGTCGGAGCCGTGGGCACGGGTAAGCGGCGTAATAAGGATAAAAGTTATTCCGGCTCGATGGCAGGCTGCTTGCGCCTCCTGATTAAATGCATCTATTTCGGCAGCAATGCGGGCACGATCACGACCTGCAGCAAAAGGCGTAATTCCCCAATCAGGAATGGATAGCACCAGCACATGCTCAGCCTCCTGATTAGCAATTGCAATAGCCGTGTTGAGCAACTGCTCGAATTCTACACGGAAACGCTCCACAGGCTGCCCCCGATATTGATTGTTTACTCCGATTAGCAGCGACACCATGTCATACTTCTGCTGTAGGTTGGCTTCTGTAACGGCTTGCGAAAGTTCGGAGGTGGTCCAGCCGGTGCGGGCAATAGTAGAAGGGGTAGCCACCGACACACCATGTTCCCGTAGCAATTCGGCTAACAATACTCCCCACCGGTCCGCTTCAGGTACACCCTCGCCTATTGTATAAGAATCGCCTAGGGCAAGGTAAGTTCGTTCAGAAGCTGTTGGTGCGGACATAGGGCGTTTAAAGGCTTTTTAGTTTATTTAGTTATTTGTTGCTGAAGTTGTTGTGCCAGTTTTTCGAACACAACTTACCTAGATTTGTGACACCTTGTATATAAATTATGATTCTTGATTTAAGAGGCGGCACAAAGCTCTGTAAGTCAAAGTTTGATGTTTTCATTTTCAATAGAAGTATCGAGTATGTATTGCTCAAAGGCCGTTTGTTGGGCAGGATCCAAAACATCACCGGTCGTGTTCAAAAAAACAACTGCTTTGTAGTGCTTAAGCGAATCAGAAACAAAATAAGCTGCATTTTCAGTGGCTGTAACCTTTACCTGATGCTCCTGGGCCAGGGCTTGTATGGCATCAATTCCGGCTTCAATTGATTCGTGGCGAAACCCGGCGGTTTTAGAGAAAACCAGAATTGCCTCCTGCCCTACTTCTTTTCCCTGTTCCTCTTTCTGGCAAGACTGTAGCATACCAGACCCAAACAGAAGCAAAGCCAGCACCTGAACATACAATGTTTTCATTTTAGATATTTTATAACCCAAAAACTACAACCGCCGATCTGGCGCCTGCAGGTAATTATTTACAACCTAAGTTGCCAATTATTTTTCAGGAATAAAATAAAAGCCTACAGTACCTATAACCTGCGACTTAACTTTTTGGAATCCGAAGTTTCGTTGCTCTCTGGTAAAGGACACAAGATTTAATCATAAGCCTGTTAAAATGGATAATTCAATTTTTGATTCCTGATATGCTGTGTCGTCATCCGTATCAGATTTCATGATTTTGAAAATATTTTCTACTGATAAACCTCCGGCCTATAAACATGGTCTGTACACAAAATCAGCCTTTTAAAAATAGCTGTAGCTGCTGTATTATTTTTTTGATGGGAAAGAAAAGCGCCACTAAAACGACAATAGCTACATCTAAATGACATATTGCTGCTTTACCAGATCCTACTTACTACCTACAGCAACCGCTACACGCCTTACACATAAGTGAATAATTAATGCTGTTCCGGCTACTCCTATGGGTGCTAACACGCGTTACTGCCTGTAACTTAACACCATACAAACAGTATACATATCTGTAAATAAGCACTTTACATTAAATTTAAATAGTATGATTACATGGAATTATGCCGAACCGAACGAAACGTACGTTAAGGTAACAGGGCCGCTTGCTGAACATTTTATACAGGAAGCCGGCGTACTAGCACACCCCGAAGGACTATTTGTTCCGATTAACCTCTACAATACCATTATGGGCAAATTGTCAGCCCAAATCCTCTCCATCGCCTAACCTCTCAGCTTCACAAGCAAAAACATGATTTTAAGCTAAGGCTGTGGTGGACTCTTCAGAAAAGCAGTCTGCTGAGCAACATGCTCAGGCAACCTCCTGAAGTACCTTTGTTGTTTTGGTACTATCAAAAGCCGGAGCTGCTTTGCCAGGTAGTGCCAGTAAAGGAACAGAAGCCTGGGCAGCTACTTTTCCGGTCACGCTTTTGTTCAGCAGCCTGTCTAGGAACGAGTGCTGCGATGGCGACAGTACCAGTAAATCGGCCTGTTCGGTGGCAACATACTGCAAAATGCCTTCGGCTACATCTTCTTTCTCTTTAAAGAAAAGCTTGTAGGGCAGGTTATGGAAGTAGCGCTCCACATTGTTAAGGGCAGCAAACGCTTTTTCACGTTCTTCCTTCTGAATATGGCTCCTATACACATGCAGCACATGCAGCTGGCACTTAAAAGCAGCCAGTAAGTGCTGCAGCGGCCTTAGCATCTGCTTTGTTGGGAAACGGGCCAGGTCTACTGCAAAAACAATCGATTTTAGGCCACTGAAAACCTGATCGGCCGGAATGGCCATTACCGGCAGGTGGCTCTGCTGAATGAGTTGCAAGGTGGTGCTTCCCAGAAATGCCTGCTCCAGCAAGCCTGTTCCCCGCATTCCCATTACCACGAAATCTGTTTTGTACTCCTGGATAACCTGAAGTATTTCTGGAACTGTTAAGCCAAACCGGCACACAGGAGTTATAGTCACCGGCTTAACCGAAGCCGAAGTACCCCCTGATTTTGTATTAGCTCTTTTTTTAGAGGCAGAGAATTTTTGCCAGGTGTCGTTGGCGAATCCTTCCAGTTTCCGCAGCATTTTGTGCTCCAGCATAGCTATGGCCACTTGCTGCTGGTGCGGTATAGGCGACAAAATAGGATAATGAAACACATGGACCAGCGTAATTTGCGCGCCCTGCTGCTGTGCCACCTCAAGGGCATACAGAAAGGCGTTGTGGGCAATAGCTGAAAAATCGGTGGGTACGAGAATATTCTTCATAGCAGGGCCTGTTTAGCTGAACGATCGGGGGCGGTGCGCCACCAGCACACTAATTTAAGCTTGCCACCCTTCCGCTACTATGACTACCATCAAGGCAATAACTGACGAACATCATTTTCGGCAGCATGAGCCGGTAAAAAAATCATACCGCAGGTCCATATCACCCCATTCAGCGTTTACTCTTTATAATTCTAAAGAAAGTAAAAATCTACCCTGCTGCTTTCTGAAGGTTTAAAATCCTTATATCCGAAAATGGAACACACTGTTATTGCTAAACGGCCAGGTACAGCAAAAGCCAGCCAACCCCACCTGCCACCAGGCCAGCCACCACCGTAGGCATCATGTTTATAGACAGAATGTCTTTATAGTTTTTAAGGTTAGCAACAGAGGCTGCCGCAATAATGTTGAACAGACAGATGCCATTTCCCATGGATGCCCCGAACAGCTGCATGGCCAAAATCACGGTTGGCTGCATCTGCAACGCCTGTGCCGTTTCGAGCTGTGAGGCACCGAACACAACATTCGAGATGGTGGTACTACCCGTTATAAAGACCCCGATAATTCCTAAGAAGGGTGAAAAAATAACGTAAGCTCCGCCCATGGCACTTAAGGTCTGGGCCATATTATTTACCATAGAGGGTTGTACCACGCCGGAGTGAATCATGAGTTGCGCCACGGCAATAGACGGAAACAGCACCACCAGCACCTGCAGCAACTTTTTCAAGCCTTCGGCCAGGTACCACGACTCTGTTTTACGCAGCATGCCCACCCCTACCCCTACCAACACGAACGGAATTAGCGGCGATTGCAGCAACTTTATACCGGCCTTCAGGTTTGTACCAAACAGATCGGTAAAAGCCAGTTCCCAGCCCAGCAGGTGCCGCAGCGGCGTAAGCACCTTCGGCAGCAGTAGCAGCACCGCCAGTAGCGCATATGCCAGCCAGGGTTTAAAATCGATTTTGGTTTGCCCCTGCCGCAAATACAGCACCGAAAGCACCAGCATGACCAAAGCAGCCAGCACGGTAGCCAGGTCTGGCACCCAGTAACTGAAAACACAAAACGGCAACGCAAAAAACGAGAACATGGCCAGCACCTTGCCTTTGTACTCCAGGGGCGCGTGCAGCCTCGCAAACATCCTGAAGATAAAATAAAAGACCGTACTCATTGCCACCACGGCGGTTATGGCAGCCACCAGGCCAATCTGCTGCACTTGTGGCCACTCCAGCTGCAGAGGCAATTGCAAACCGGTAAGAATGGGCGTACCTACTGCTCCGAACATAGAAAACATGCTATCGAAGAGCAGCACCACGGCCACAGCCAGCAAGGCATTAAAACCCAAGGCTATTAAGATAAGCGGCACGATGGCACCGGGCGTGCCGAACCCGGCAACTCCCTCAAAAAAAGCGGTGAGGCAAATGGCCAGCAGAAAAAACCGGACTTCCTTTGCCGGATGCAGCTCATCGAGCGACTGACTTATTTGCCTGATCATGCCGGTGCCATTCATAATATTGTACAGGAAAAGCGCGCCGAAAACGATCATTAAGATGTTCAGGCTCATGAGCAGCGATATACTGATAACACCTGCAAAATGCGGAAGCGTGGCTCCCCAGTAAAAGAAGAGCGCACTTGTTACCACCAGCCCCACCAACACCGCCTCCCGCACTCCTTTCAACAACGACACCACAATAAGAATAGCAACCGGTAAAAACGACAGGAAGTAGATCATAGGAACATTGGCTTCTGAAGACAAGGCACACTGCTGCACCCTTCTTCGGGCTTCTTCAAATCAAAAATTAGTAATTTAAATACCTTGCGCAAAAAGAAAAACGTACCACGCCACCCGATTTTCAAAATTTGTATAGAAGGTGGCACAAGTTCAGATAAGTTGTATCGCTGTTCAAAAAAACGTAGAAAGCCTTGGCCTAATAAATCTGCGTATTCTGAGGAAGACTACTTCCAGGTGTGGTTTTAAACTATACCTGGAGCAGGCATTTTAGCCTTGCCGCAAATTATTTGAATAAAATTACACTCCGGAAGAAAAAAGAGGCAATCCATGCCAAGGGTTAAACACGATAGCAAAGGCTTTTAGATGCACTAACCTAAGATTTAGATGCTTGCACAAACAAAGAATAACTTATCGGTACCCTTGGATATAAACAGGCTAAAATGCTTCGGAAGGCTGAATCTATTAGAATAATTTGCTTTGCCGGCAGGCCGTTTTAGTTGTTGCATCCGCAGTTAAAGGTTTGGTTACAGATTTTGATGACAGGCAGAGACCTAAGGCAGCAGCATAAGGAATTTGCCTGTCATCTGGTGGCTTGCTACCGGTGTTTTTGTATCTACTTCACCTCGTTTTGCAGCTCCTCCTGCTGTGCATAGGCTACAATGTTCTGTAGCGTTACTTCGGCTATACTTTGAAGGGCATTGCTGGTAAAAAACGCTTGGTGTCCGGTTATAAGCACATTGTTAAAAGAGAGCAGGCGCATAAACACATCATCCTGAATAACTTTGTTCGACAAATCTTCAAAAAACAGGTGCGCCTCCTCTTCGTACACATCCAGGCCCAGGTAGCTGATCTGTTCGTTTTTTAAGCCTACTATCACAGCCTTGGTATCTACCAGTGCTCCACGGCTGGTGTTTATCAGCATCACTCCTTTCTTCATTTTGTTTATGGCCGTTTTGTTTATAATGTGGTGGGTTTGTGGCGTAAGCGGGCAGTGCAGCGATATAATATCCGATTCTTTATAAAGAGTATCCAGGTCGGTAAACTCAATTCCGATCTCTTGCATCTCAGGGGTTTCGGCTACGTCGTAACCTAGTACCCGGCAACCGAAGCCTTTGAGAATACGAGCGGTGCACAAACCTATTTTACCTAAGCCTATCAGCCCTGCGGTTTTGCCGAACAGGTCGAACCCCATCAGGCCGTTCAGCGCAAAGTTGCCTTCTTTTACCCGGTTGTAGGCGCGGTGCGTTTTACGGTTCAGAGTTAAGATAAGCGCCATGGTGTGCTCGGCCACCGAATAAGGTGAGTAAGCAGGTACGCGCACCACCTTTATACCTAAAGCTGCAGCTGCTTTCAGGTCTACGTTATTGAAACCGGCGCAGCGTAAGGCAATCAGCTTAACACCTTGTGCAGCCAGTTCCTGCAGTATGTCGGCGCTCACGGTGTCGTTCACGAAAACGCAGACTACATCGTGCCCTTTGGCTAGTACGGCAGTGGCAGGGGTAAGCGGCACCTCCAGAAAACGAAGATCGAACCCATACGGGTTGTTGGCTTCCTTAAAAAATTGCTTGTCGTAGGCTTTTGAGCTAAAGAAAATAACTTTCATGTGCGGAAGGTTTTTGGTGGATGTTCTGAAAAAGAGCAAGGCATACATCTGCTTTACAGAAGATGCCAGTTGCCGATCATGTATGTTCTTGTTCAGCCAATCTGGCATAGCAAGGGCAGACTTTCGGCTGCCCTTCACTACCAACTATACAAAAAAATCGAACTAAACTCCCTGCAAACTACGGCTATTCTTATTAAAGCGTTCAAAAGCTGCCCACTCCAGCGCCTCCCGGTGGTCGGGGTGCGCTATCTGAATGAGTGCCTCGGCACGCTGCCGCAGGTTTTTTCCCCACAAAAAAGCAATGCCATATTCGGTAACGATATAATGCGCGTGGGCACGGGTGGTTACCACACTGGCACCCTGGTTCAGAAAAGGTGTGATGCGCGAAATGCCTTTGCTGGTAACAGAAGGCAAGGCAATAATGGGTTTTCCGCCTTCTGACAAAGCGGCTCCCCTGATAAAATCCATCTGGCCGCCTACCCCTGAATATTGATAGGTACCAATAGAGTCGGCGCACACCTGGCCGGTCAGGTCTATCTCGATGGCACTGTTGATGGCTGTTACTTTGGGGTTGGTCCTGATGATGGCAGTATCGTTAACATAATCGATGTTCTTGAATTCAACGGTTGGGTTATCGTCTACGAAGTCGTAGAGTTTGCGCGAACCAATTACAAAGCCAGTTACGATTTTGCCTCTGTAGCTTTTTTTATGCTGATTTGTAATCACCCCTTTTTCCACCAGGTCTATCACGCCATCAGAGAACATTTCGGTGTGCAGGCCCAGTTCTTTGTGGTTCGCAAGGCTGGCCAGCGTAGCATCCGGAATCTGGCCGATACCGGTTTGCAAGGTGGCTCCGTCTTCTACCAAAGTAGCGCAGTTCTGGCCAATCAGCGTAGCCACTTCCGATATAAGGCCTCTTTCAATTTCGGGTAGCTCCTGCTGGTGGTGTACCAGGGCATCGATTTTACTTACATGAATAATGCCATCGCCGTGGGTGCGGGGCAAACGCGGGTTCACCTGCGCAATAACGTAGCGCGCACATTGCATGGCCGTATTCGAAATATCGATGGCTGTGCCCAGGGAGCAGAAGCCATGCTTATCAGGAGACGACACCTGCACCAGCGCCACATCGATGGGCATAACACCTCTCCGGAACAGCAACGGAATCTCGCTCAGGAACATAGGCACATAGTCGCCCTGCCCACTGTTTACAGCCCCACGCACGCTTTTCGATACAAAGAGAGAATTCATAAAAAAGCTGTCCTGGTATTGTTTCTCGGTAAAATTGGCCTCGCCGTGCAAACTTGCGCTTACCAGTTCCACATCGCGCAGCTCATCTGCCCGCTCCACCATTTTCTGCAGCAAGTGATGTGGTGTGGCAGCCCCTCCCTGCACAAAAACACGATCTCCGGATTTTATCTTTTTTACGGCTTCCTGCCCAGTTACATAGTTCATGAGGTTTGAGGTATGTGGTTTGTACTCCTGCAAAACTACCTGCTAGCAGCTGCACCAAAAATGACAGCACACCCTGGCAACAGGTGACAAAAGTCAGTTACTAATGGTTATTTTGAAGGCTTTTAACCAAAAACAATCACTGCAGCACCCTTAAAAAACAAATAACCATTTGTTAGGCTAAGCTCGGCATACTGCCAGCCTTACCTAACAAATGGTTACAAGCCACAACAATTACTTTTTAGTACTTAACCGGGCCGTAAGCTACCTGCGCTATTACCTCTATATCCCGTGGCTGGCTCAGTTTCATGTTGTGGTCTACTTCAAAAGTATCGAGAGGGCTGTCGGCGATAACGGCATGCTCCAGCAGGAAACGGTGGTGCTCGTTATCGGCATTAGGCAGCTGTCCCCACACCACGGGCCGGTCTTCGGAGTCGCGGCCATAGATGTATGGAGCCAGCAGAATGTCTTCGTGCCTGCCATTGGTATGAGTGTAAGCAAAATGGAGCAGGCGCTGGTGCTCAATGGCTTCAATAATAGATAGAAATTTCTGGTCGCCCTCCAGGTAAAAAATACCTTTGTCGGTTATGCGGGCCAGGAAAGGTTTGTCTTCGCCAGAAATGTGTGGCTCCTCGAAGGCAGACTCGTGGTGTGTCTCTATCAGACCGTCCAGGGCCATGTCGTCTACTTCAACCTCTGAGAGGTCGTTGCGGTTTTCGTTTATGAGTGGGGTCAGGTCATGGAACTGCCCATCGCGCCGAAACTTGTACAGGTAGGATAAAATTTTGTTAACCATGGCTTTAGTGTTTATATGGTACAGGTGTGTATGGAAGTCCTTCCTGGGAAATAGGCACATGAGTACCGGGTTTGCCAGCAATTAATAACTGCGTCTTCGCTTATCGGAGTCAGAAATTGCATTGCCCTGAAAAATACGACACTCTTAGCATGATTCACGATTTTTATGATTTGTATTAAATCAGATAAGTTGTGTCGCAGTAGATCTACCTTAGCATGTACGTCAGAAGCTTATAGATAGATTAAATATAATCTATTTAAGTTTTTAGAGGATACACTTTGTAAAGCTGTTAAATAAAATCAGCAACTTTTAACTAACATCTACTGAAAATGCATTTGACCAGGCCATTTCACCCTTGACAGTAAAATGGCTAAATCTTTTTTGAAGGGGGTTTTTATTTGAAAAATTGAAGAATGGGCATGCATACTTCTTAAAGCATAATCGTGCAAAACTGTGGCGGGAGCAGCAGGAGTAATAGCTGCTGCTGCGTTGCCTGGCCCCGCTCCGGGTTTTAGGTGGCAGTAGCACTAAACCTCTTTTGTGCGTGCTCTCTCTGCTTTGACCAGACGATTTTTGTAGCGGATGTTTAGAATGACGCCCAGCAGCACCAGTGCCATGCCCCAGTAGGTAAGCAGGCTAAATTGCTCATCGAAAAGCACATAGCCAAGCAGGAGCGCATAAATAATACCGATGTAGTTTAAGTTTGCCACCTTCGAGATTTCTTCGGCCTGGTACGACATGGTCATGTAATACTGGCCGAGTTGCGTGAGTATGCCCACCAGCAACAGCAGCGCCCAATCCCAGCCGACAGGGTTAACCCACGTAAACAGGCAATAAACGCCTACCACCGGAATAGAAACCAGCGGGAAATAAAACATGATGACGAGCGGGTGCTCCTGTGTGTTTATTTTCCGGATGATGGTATAGGCCAGCCCCGAAAATACCGCACTCAGCACACCCAGCCAGAGGTAAAGGCCATCTACATTTACCTCTACGCCGTTTATAACAAGTATGCCGGCAAACGACACCAGGAAGAAAAACCACTGCCATAGCCGTACCCGCTCCTTCACCATAAAAATGCCGAGAATAGCCGTAAAAATAGGCGACATGTATTGTACGGTAGCCGCAGTGGCCAGCGGTATATTTTGCAAGGTATTGAAGAACAGCAGCAAGGCAATGGCTCCGGCAGTTCCACGCGCTATAAGCCACCTGTAGTTGGTGCCCAGCACCGGCACACCAGCCTTCCGCAAAACAGTGTAGCTCATAACCAACGACACAATAGAGCGAAACAGAATAACCTCTGCCGCCGGAATATGAGCCAACGACTTTACGCAAACATTCATCAGCGAAAAGAAGAGCGTAGACAACAGCATGTACCTTACTCCCTTCGAAAACATGTGGTCTGTTGCTGTTAGGTGGTAAATGTGATTTTATAATTATAGCGGTTCAGCACCTGCTTTTGCCTGAAGCTGAAAGGCTCTCAGGATTTTTTTCTGAATCCGGCCCTGCTGCTCTCACACTTCCGGCAGCAGGTGCCGGTGCCAAAGTTCAGGTTTTTATCTGCAGGAAAGAAACCTGGCGGTCTTAAAAGCAAATTATTCGAATCAAAAAGCCCTTCCAACAGATTTCACGGGTTTTTGTGCCAAGGGTAAGCCCTTGGCGATATCCTGCTGAAAAACCTTCCGGAGGCTATTTTCATTCGAATAATTTAAGTGCATAACAAATTTTGGGGTAACTATATTATAATACTTTAATAGATCAGGTTCCATTATGCTTAGCTAAAACTCGATCCGGCGCCCTTATGCTATTTTGTTGTATGGTGGAAGTCTTAACGCTCACGGCCGCTAGGCCTCGTCCTTGGCCTGAAGCGCCTCACATCTTTCCTGCCCTACGGGCTGCCTGCGGCACCGGAAATATGTGAGGCGCTTCAGGCCAAGGACTGGGATTTGTTCGATAGCCAGCTCTGATGCCTCGTAAAAACTAACTAATCCTATATAGATACCGCTACATATGTTATGCAATCGAATAATTTAAGTGCAGAAGAAATTAAAGGTTTTTATAAGTTCTATCTGTAAGAAAACTTATGCGGCAAATTTAACGCAACACGAAGCTGGTAAAGCAGTTTCGTGGAAAGGTCGCTGCAAAAGGCTCAACTGATCCTGCTTTCTTTTTTAGATGAACTGGTAAGCATCTCCCGGCTGTAATTTCTGATCAGGTAATTCATTTCGAGGTCTACAGCGCCCAGGGCCACGCGTGTTTCGGCTACCAGGAGAATGGTGGCATAGAACAGGAAAACGGTGCCGAACAGCCCCAGCGCCACCGGCACCCACAGCGCCCGGTAGCCCAGCACCTCCAGCAACCCGATGGTGACACTGGTAGCCACAAAAACCGAAAGTGCAACGTAGAGCAGGCTAATAGTCTGCTGCAGTTTACGAGATCGGTTGGCTGCCCGGTACAGCAACTTGTAAAGCAGCTCTTTTCGCTCCTGATTTACCTGGCTGGCTTCTTTTGAAATTAATTCTTCGAACTGATCGGAGATTTTACGTGCCCGCTCTATGCTCCGTGCCAGCCGTTGCGAGGTGGTTAATATAAGTTGCCCTGTTGCCAGAATCAGCACCACAGGTGTGATCATGGCCGACAAAACCGTGAGCGTAGACATGTTCGTGGCAAACTCAGCTATTTCCATCGGCTTGGTAAACGGTTATTCCCATTAATGCCAGAGCACTTTGCCCGGTATGCTGCCTCGTAAGCTGCACCACCACCGGCACATTACTTTCTAACACACCTCCGTAAGGCACGCCCAGCGGCACCGCCTGCGGGTCTATTAAGTCGTTTATGCTGAACATTCTGATGCGTTGCGGCGCTACTTTTATTTCGTAACCACCTACTGGCTCTTTGTCGGTGTAGAAAAAGGTAAGTTGAACCAGTGCTTCTTCGGGCGTGGTGTTTAAAATAGAGAGCACCTCCTGGCTCACGTAATCGGGTTCTTTACCCGTACTGTCTACCGGAATGCAACCACCGGCAAAGGCCCAGCTCTTTTTTCCGTACGTTTTGCTTTTCATAGGCCAAAAATTTTCTTTAGATAGTCGTTCAGGAAAATGCCTTCCGGATCAAATTGTTGTCTGATTTTCAGGAATTTTTCCCACTCCGGGTATAGCTCCTGAAAGTCTCTGGCGGCAAGACTATGTTTTTTACCCCAATGCGGCCTGCCTCCGTAGGCCCTGAAGATGGGCTCTATATCGTCGAAGTACTTTTTATACTCCAACTCATTGTTCTGCAGCACAGCTATTGTAACGGACTCCTGGTTATAGAAGGGACTGAGGTACACATCGTCGGCAGCTATGGTCCGGTACAAAACGCGCCAGCCAACATACTGGCGGTGCTTCTCTTTAATGCGCTTCCGGATTTCTCTGAAACACTCCGGCCCTGCCTCCAGCGGAATTATATATTCCATCTCTTCGTATTTAAGGTCGCGGAACTGTGGCAGTATCTCGTAGAGCCAGCCTTTGCTTTGCTCTGCCTTCTCGGCAAACGGAATATCATCCATCCCCTCGCCCAGCTGGTTGCAGGTCCTGAGCTTAGTTCGGTCGCTGCGGGGGTACCAGTACATGTCGAACATGCGGTTGCTGTCTATTAGCTCCTCGAGGTGTTCCAGGCTCACATCTATGTGGGAGCAATACTCTTTGCGTGCATACAGAACTGCAGGTTCGGCCTGAATGGTAAGTTCCGTGAAGAAGCCCAACGCACCAAGCGAGACCTTTGCTGCTCGCATTATGTCGGGGTGCTCCTCCAGCGAAAATGATCTCAGTTCTCCGGTACCGTCTACCAGTTTACACCCCACCAGCATGCTCGACAGGTTCTGCAAAGTACGGCCAGAGCCATGAGTGCCTGTGCCAAAAGCGCCAGCCAGGTACTGCATGTCTACATCACCGGTATTATGCATGCTCAGCTTCAGCTTTATAAGCTCCTCACCGGCCTCCGAAATGCTGGTACCGGGCAACATGTTAACGCGGTGGCTCGCAGGGTCGTGCCCAACTGCTCCTTTAAGCTTATGCTGCGACACCAGCACATGGTTTGTCTGCACAAGCGGCACCGACGAGTGGCCTGCCCCTACTATCCTGATGCCTTTCCTTTGTGCGATTGCCTGCTGTACCAGCTCTACCACACCTCTTTCGCTGGCAGGCGCTGCTATTTCCTCAGGCGAGAACCTGACACTTCCAGACCAGTTTGTCCATTCGTTGCTCATGCAAACTTCATTTTTAAGTCTAACGGTTTTCCTTAAACCATAAAACAGAACGGAAGGTTAAGCATCTTTTAGCAACAGCCTAAAGGCCAGCAGCTTTCAGCAAAATAAGTTAGGCTAGTGCTTCGCCAAATTAAAATTAGAAATCTAAAATTATGCTGGCGCGAGCGTCCTCGCTCGCGACGATTATTCCGCGGCCTCCGGCTGCTTTGAAGCTCTTTTGCGGGGGCATAAACTGGAGGAGCACCAGGTTAGCTAAGAGTTGTTCCTTAACCTGCTGCCTTTTTCCTGACCTTGCTCTCGCTCTGACTGCCTTTGGCACTGGAAACTAGAGAGAGAGCTGTACTGCCTAAGAAAGGAGTTGGTACCCAAAGCCTCCGCTACTCTGAAAGTAACCGTGTTTGGTTTCACTGGAAATACAAAAGTCTGCTGTTAGCATTAAGTTGCAACTTCAGTCACTAACTGTTTTTGGTGCGTCAGCAGGCCGTACTCCTCAGATTTTGCCTGCATAAAACTCAGACTACCTTTGGCTAAAGTTTCAGGGTCGTAAGCAGATGGGCGCCAGAGCGATGTTGGCCCCACCAACTCTTTTATGTGCGAAGAAAAGTTTTCGAGCACCAGCGGACCAGCATAAGAAATGGCAGCTAGTCCTTTAAAAAGATCGTCCCAGTGCACATTTCCTTCGCCAAGCATGCCACGGTCGCTCTCCGTCATGTGGATGTATTGGAGCTTGCCGGCTGCTGCTACCACTGGCTCGTAAAAACTGGTTTCCTCTATGTTCATGTGGAAGGTATCGAGCATAAGTCCCAGGTTCTCAGCATCTAGTTCTTCTATTGTATGGAGCACTTCTGCAGCAGAAGTAAAGACATAGGTTTCGTAGCGGTTTATGGGTTCTAGGCCCAAGGTGATGCCCCGTGGTTGCGCATAAGCTGCTACCTGAAAAATAGCATCCTGCAAAATGGCTTTCTCTGCCGCCGTACAAGGATTACCGGTAAAAGTTCCGATAGCTGCATAAAGCACGCCCCCCAGGTAGGTTCCGTTCATGGCCTCTACTTTATCGATGGCTGTTTTCAGGAGGTTTACAGCAGCTCTGGGGTGGTGCAGCAGGTGGTACTCTTTCGGAAGAATAAAAGAACAGCGCCCTTCTATGCCATGCGTTCGCAATTGTTGTTTAACCGTTTTAGCATCGAAATCCATGGTAGCTGGCAACGATATTTCCAGCAGGTCGAAGCCGCAACTGGCTGTTTTCTTAATGGCATAAAGTCCTGCTTCCGGCGACCAGGCAGGAATCCAGGATAGTATAGAAGCTCCAAATTTTAGCATGTTGGCAGATGGTTTTTAGTTGTTAGGTTTAATAGGTAATGCTTTGAATTTTAGTTACTGATGGTATGCACCTTACATTCAGGAGGCGTCATGATGTAGAGTCTAAATCTATAGCAGGAGTCTCATCCGGTGCCCGCAAGCTATTTTGTTCTATAGGAAAAGTCTTAGCGCTCGCGGCCCCGGAAACCTGCAAAGGCACGCAACCCAAGAACTGGGATTTTGTACTACGAGCCACTGCTACTGGGCCAGCAAAGTAATGCTTAACTTCAGCTTTAAATTCTGCTAATGAATTTGCCCTTCAAAAGCTTTTTTGGGTGAAAGAGGCCAAGGGTTGCTGCTTTTGCCTCAGAAAATCCACCACTCGCTGCGCACGCCCATGTAGGTGCCCCATGCTTTGCCTCCGGCCTGTTGCAGAAAAGGCGAGTACATATTTTGCTGTGCAAACTGGTTGTATGTAGCAGCCGAAAACATAAACCGGATGTGCGGCCTGGCCCAGGGATCGCGCTGGGCAGTAGGCACGATGGTGGGTGCTATGGTAAATTTAAGCATGGTGGCTGCTGCCTGGTCGCCATCCTGCCGCACCGTATAATGCGCCTCGTTCAGCAGGTGGAGCCAATTTGTTAGGTACAGCACACTGCGCAGCCCTGTCGCAAGGTCGGTTTTACGGTTAAAGGTGAGGTTGCCTTTGTAGTCGGGAGCCTGCCCATTGGTGGCGGCACCACCTTTGCTTTTGGTAAACACGCCATACCCGTTCAGGCTTAGCCGGTCCGAGAGGTTCAGCATTATATGCTCCACCAGCGTTACAGAATAGGCATCGGTATATTTTTTGGTCTCAAAGGCCGGTGCACCAAATGTAGCCCAGGTTAAGGTAACGCCATTGTCGCCGCCATTGGCGATGCCGGTGCCGTAACGCACCGCAAACTGGTTAAACGAGCCCGGCTTGCGAGTAGGCAACGCTGTGTTATGCTTTGCCCCTATTACCCAACCTTTATCAGCAGGATGATAATCAGGAGCATTAACATCGGAGGCAGGCATGTAGTGGTACTCGCCAAGCAGTTTTACAGAGGCTCCGTTTTTGATGAGCGGAATGGTATGCTCGCCTATGGCAATGGTTCGTTGCCGCATGGCTGCCACCTCTGCACCATCTATCATGTTAACATAGTAGTATGGCGGACTCGTGGAAGCAGCATCTATGGCAGCCGGAAACAACATCGAAAAGTCTGAGTTTTTTCTTTTTATGCCGAAGCCCTGCGAGCTGTGGTCATCGAAATAAAAATAGTCGGTTATATGCACATCGTCGTAGCGCATGTAGCGGGCACCTGCCCACACGCTCCACTGGCTGCCTACTATGTTGCGGGCTTCCACAAAAGCTTCTGGCAGGGCAATGGTCAGGCCATCGGTGGAGCGGGTGCTCACGTTACCCAGGTACTGTCCGCCCAGGGCGTACATACCAATTCTGGCCTGAAAAACGATGGCTGTGGTATCGGCGCTGGAATTTACCTGGTTAAAGTGCAGGGCAGGCAGCAGGTCTATGTAGTCGCCTTGTTCTAGCCTGCCACCCAGTGAGCCATGCCCGAGCAGGTTCAGCGACCGGCCCATGTTGCCCGGCACCGAAGGCGAGAACCCTGCTCCCACTCTGCCGGTAGAACCCAGCGAGAAATTTTTATTTGTTACCACCGGCTGGCCCAGGCTGGCACCGAAACTTAAAGGCAACAGCAGGCCTATAAGCAAAATGGTGTAAAATGCTTTCATCAGAAAATGTTCTTAAATAATTCCGGATACCAGAAACTGTGTCAGGATCTGGTGTAAGACAGTACCAAATATGCCTATAGCCTGGCGTGCACCATGGCAGCTATATGTTGAGAGGGAATGCAGAAGTTAAAATGCAACTTAAAAGAACCGATTGCTGCTCCCGTACAAGTTCTAAGCCGCCTGAACAGTAAGTGAACCGCTCCTGAAGCACATGCCAGTTACATCTACCCTTGTTTACCCTTAGCCGATTTTAAACAAAATGGCTTTGGAAGGGCATTTTTATTAGCATAATTTGAAAATGCTTTCTAAACAGACAGATGTTCGTTACGTGCATGGGCTTCGGGAGCAGTACCAGTTCCGGTTTCTTACTACGGCTTTACTTTATAGAGCCTGGCACCATACAAGAACACCATGGCGTAGCACACAATAGGCAGGTAATAAGCGTAGGCTACATCGTAGTTAGCCACAAAGCCCATAATGGTCGGGAAAACGGCACCACCAAACATACCCATCACAATAAAAGAAGAGGCTTGCTGCGTATGCGCCCCCAGGCCTTTTAAGCCGAGGCTATATACGGTTGGGTACATAATACTGAAAAAGAAGTTCAGCATGAGCAGGGCTACAAAAGATGGCCAGCCCCAGCTTTGGGCAATGAACACACACAGTACAATATTGATGAGCGCGTAGGTGGCCAGTAGTTTGTTTGGCGCAATAAACCGGATCATGAACGTGCCGGCGAAGCGACCCAGCATCATCAGGACCATGCTTAGCGCGAAATAGTAGGCGGCAGTTTCGTCGGTTAAACCTATTTTTTCTACGCCATAGTTTATAAAGTAGGCCCAGGTGCCGCCTTGCGCCGCCACGTTAAAAACCTGTGTTATTACGGCCCATACAAAGTGCTTGTGCTCAAACAGTTTTTTGGGGGCTTTTAGCTGCTCCGGCTCCACGGCTACTTCGTAGGCATCGGTGGCGATGGCATGGCTCTGCGCCAAAACCGGCACTTTTACAAAGGCAAACGCAATGCCTATAGCCGCTATGACCATACCAATAAGCATGTAAAGAATTTTAACAGACTCCACACTTGTTTCGTTACCTGCCTCAGCGCCGGCACTCAGCAAAAAGTAACCTCCCAGCAAAGGCCCTACCACGGCACCCAGCCCGTTAAACGACTGCGCAAAATTAATGCGTTGGTCGCTGGTGCGCTCATCGCCGAGTGCGGCAACAAAGGGGTGCGCCACGGCCTCCAGGGTTGCCAGGCCGCAGGCAAGCACAAACAGCGCAAACCTGAAGAACCCGAACGAGGCAGCATTGGCCGCTGGTATAAACAAAAAGGCACCGCAGGCATACAGCAACAGGCCCAGCAACACGCCATTTTTGTATCCATATTTTTTCATGAACATACCGGCCGGAATGCCCATAATAGCATAAGCCCCAAAAATAGAAAACTGCACCAGACCAGACTCTGCCTTAGAAACTGCCAGTATGTTCTGGAAGTGCTTGTTCAGCACATCGCCCATGGTAATGGCAACGCCCCAGAGCATAAATAGCGATACAACAAAGATGAGCGTGAGCACATACTTCTTTTCGGTGAAGGATGCCTTTGCGGCTGGCGCGAAGACTTTTGTTTGAGGTATTGATTTAACCTGGTGCATGCGTGTACTTGTTTTACATTTCGTGCGTTACGTGTATTGTTTTATGGTAGTAAAAAGCTCCTGCTTCGGCTATAAGCCACTGAACCAGGCACCGATGAGATACAGGAAGTGCTACTGTGGCAGAAAACCTGCGGAACGACTGGCTAGAGTACTATTTTCTGGAATTTGCGCCACATAAAGGCCTCTAAGGTGGCGGTGTCGTAGGTGGGGCAGGCGCCGTGGTGCATGGTTACAAAGCCAGCTAAGGCTGCGGCATAGGCCAGGGCTACATCAGGGGCTTCTTTCTGCAGTTTTTTGGCCAGAAAAGCTGCCAGAAATGAGTCTCCGCTGCCTACAGTGTCAGCTACTGTAACGCCAAAGGCGCTGCAGTCGAGTTTAGTAAATGCGGTATAATACGAGGCTCCGCGGCTGCCTTTGGTTACAAGAATCTCACCAATCGGGAAGGCATCCTGCAGCACCTGAATCTGCTCTTCTTCTGTTGAGCAGTTGCCGTGGTACCAGCCGGCCAGTATTTCGAGCTCGGCTGTGTTTAGTTTCAGAAGGTTGGTTTTAGAGAGCAAGTGCCTGATGATGTCGGGCTTGTAATGTGGTACCCGTAGGTTTACATCGAACACGTTGTAGCGCGACATCTCCAGCATGGCATACAGTGTTTTCCGCGACTGCTCGTTGCGGGTAGAGAGGCTCCCGAAAACAAGGGCATCGGCCTGAGCGAGCAACGGCTCTACTTCGGGCTGAAGCGAAATATAGTCCCAGGCAACCGGAAACAGAATATCGTAGTGCACTTCGTTCTGCTCGCGCAACACCACGTGCACCTCGCTGGTGGGCTGGTCTGGGCTTAGCTGGCACAATGCCGTAGACAAGCCCCAGCCGTTCAGGATGGAGAGTAGTTTACGGCCCGGTTCATCGTGACCTACCCGGCTTACAAGATGCGTGGTAAGGCCCAGCTGGTTAAGGTGGTAAGCTACGTTCATGGGAGCTCCTCCCGGCTTTGCTCCCATTGGCAGCATGTCCCAGAGTACTTCGCCAAAACATACCACCGAACTGTTTTCTATTGATCTCTCCATTGCTTTATAGTTTGAGTAGTTATTACTTATGCTGAATTTTAAAAACCCATAAAACAGTTTGCTTAATCGTTTAAACAAACTTATTAAAAAAAAAGCTGCAAGAGCTTTTGGGGTGTTGCCTTTATGTTGCTATATATTGGGCTGTTTGCCAACCCATGCGGGTCTTGCCTTACTATAAAAGAAGACTGCCTGCTGCATTGCCTTTCTTTCTTCTGCCGCTCCTGCTTTTACATTTTAGCAGGTTTTTTAAAAATCATGTGTTAAATGTATGCTTAATCGATTAAACACACAAACAATTGTTCATATTTTTTTTTAGAATTACGGATTTTCCGGAATCATTTACTAATTATTCTAATGAAAACAGCCTCCGGAAGGTTTTACAATCCAAAATTGCCAAGGGTCAGGCAGGCCTGTTACAGTTGGTTGTACGTAGTAAAGCTCCTGCTGGTGTTTAAAAACAAAAGTAGCACCACTTATGCAGCAGCCCTAGGCTCCTCTAATTTATTGTTATGAATTATTTGCCCCTGCAAAAGTGCTTCAAAGCGGGGCCGGAGGACGTGGAATAATTGTCATGAGCGCGGAGGCTCACGCCAACATAATTTTTTAATTTGGTGAAGCCCTAGGCTCACATGTAAGTGTGATGGAACAAGGCAAGGCTACACAGTCCGTACCAGGTTTTCAGTTTTTCGTATAAGGCTGTAACTTACATCTGTAGCACCTTCACTTTCATGAATTTCAGCATTTCTTTGTTGCAGTTCATTTCTGATTATACCAGGCAGTAGGGTTATAGCTGGCACCTGGCGTGCAGAGGCTGTTTTTTTATCTTCTTTGCTTTACCGGAAACTGCGCATCAGTTCGCAGGCATCCGATTATTCCGGCAAAATAAGTTTCAAATTTAAAGATGTTATGAACACGAAAGAAAAGCTAGATACTCCCACTCCCATTTCTCCGGCTGCACTTTTGGCTCTTGCCCGACAACACGGCCTGGCCCTGCAACCCGATACGTTTACTTATAACGAAACCGGCCTCGATTTTCAGGTAGTTCAGGCGCGGCATGAAAATGACAGCCATTGGATTTTGCGCATACCCCGCCGGCCCGATGTACTACCGCGTGCCGAAAATGAGCGCAAGGTGCTGCAGTTTCTGCAGGACAAGCTGCCGGTTGCCGTACCCAACTGGCAGGTATACCACCCGCAGCTGATCGCCTACCCGCGACTGGCAGGAACACCTGTCGCCAACATCGACATGGAAAACATGTGCTACATCTGGAACCTCGATCACGAGCACCTGCCGGAACAGTTTATTGCATCTTTGGGACAGGCACTGGCTGCTTTGCATGCACAAGATGCACAGGCCGCCGCACAGGCCGGTGTAAAGGTGCACCAGCCGGAGCAATTGCGCGAAAACCTGAGAGCTCAGATGCTGCTTGTTCAGAAGGAAATAGGTGTGGCGCACTCCCTGTGGCAGCAATGGCAAAACTGGCTCTCCGACGACAGCTACTGGCCGCAGCATACCAGCCTGGTACACGGCGACTTGCAGGCAGCCCATATCCTCACAAACGAATCCGGCATTGTTAACGGCTTCCTCGACTGGACCGAAGCAGAGATTAGCGATCCGGCCATTGATTTTGTATCCATGCTGGCAAGTTTTGGCGAAGACATTACAAAACGGCTCCTGCAGGCCTACGAAAAAGCTGGTGGCAAGGTGTGGCCCCGTATGCTGGAGCATATCTGGCAGAGGCATGCAGCCTATGGTGTAACTATCGGTTTATTCGTACTGGAATCCGGCACCGACGATTACCTGCTCATGGCCCGGCAGGCTCTGGGACTGGAGGAACAAGCATAATTGTTTTAACTAGTGCAGGCTCATGGCCTTGTCCTGTTCCATAACTTTTGCAATTTTCAATCAGCCTCACTCCTCGGTTCTGTTGCCCGACAGAATTCCGTTTTGTACGGCAATTAGCCCTCGCAGGTACCATGGAAGTAACCTGTCAGGGTACAGGAAACAGAGAGGTGACGGCTATAGCTGCTTTAGGTGGGAGTATGTTTATGGCATTTCGCAGCTAGTGTACCCGCAGCTATTAACTTAGTCTAGGTTTAGTTTTCAACTACACCTAGACTAAGTTATTTAACAGGATAAGGCTTGTGGCCTGGGCAAGCTTTTCTTATCTATTTGACAAAGTTTAGATTACTCCTACTATTTAAATATCCGCAATTTCTACTTTTAAATTTTTAATTTAACTATTTACTAACCAAGGCAATGCAATTTCTGATTCTGATAAATGAAGACACAGCCTATAAGGGCAATAGCTACTGCACAGGTATTACGATTGTCTGCGGCTGTAAACCTGGCGAATGGAGTGTCACTTTCACTTCTCCTTTCTTTTGCTCTGCTTGCAGATAAGCCAACAACTTACCCCGTAATGCTTTGCGCTTATTAGCTTTATAGTCTTCATGGCTTATCAGGCTGCCGCTTTCAAGTCCGATTAATTTACCAGGCCCCTCTATTGTTACCGTTATTTCGTTTTCTGCGTTGTAGACTGTGTTACTCTGGTTATCAACTACATCAATCACCAGATGAGCAACTTCCTTCTTGTCTGCTTTAAGTAATCGTTTGTCTACAGTCGCTTTTATGGCATAAGGTGCACCTGTTGTTCTCAGCAGGTGCTGGGTTACCTCTTTTCCATCCTGATAGCCTTTAACAAGTAACTCCCCTGGCTCATAAGCTACCTCCCACTCCAGCACGCGGGCTTTTGCCTCAGCATAGGGTTTTCGGCCCAAAGACATTCCATTCAGAAACAGTTCAGCTTCTTCCGTATTCGTAAAGCAACTAACTTTTACCTTATCTCCTGCAGTCCAGTTCCAAACAGGTGCTAAAGGCCGGTTACGCTCATTCTCGGTTTGTTGCATTTTTGAGGTGGCGATGTACACCATTGGCTTATCGGACCAGAGGCTTTGCCTGAAGTAGTAATCAGGTTTAGGAAAGCCTGCCAGGTCTAACAAACCGGCACCGCTACTGCGCACTGGCCAGCTCCTGGCCTCTCCCATAAAATCGAAAGCTGTCCAGAGAAACTGGGCCGAAATGTGTTCCAGTGTATCTACGGCGAGCCAGGCGTCTAACCCTTTTCCGTTCTCACTGCCATAAATTATCCGGGCAGGATATTGCGCATGGTCCTCCCCATACCGATACTCCTGGTAGTTGTAGCCTACTAAGTCCAGTTCATCAGGATAGGTGGTATAGTTAGACATAACCACTCCGGCCAAAGCAGCCGTAATTGGCCTTGTTGTATCATATTGCTTCGCTACAGCCACTAATTGTTTGGCTATTTCGCCGAGCCGACTGGCAGCCGGGTTGTTTGGTTGGTAGCCTTTGCCATAAATCTGCGGATTACGCCCTGTATTAAGCACCTCATGCGAGTAAGGGTCGTTTGGATAATCAATCTCATTGCCAATACTCCACATAATTATAGAGGCGTGGTTACGGTTGCGGAGAATCATGTCGCGCAAATCTCGCTCTGCCCACTCGGCAAAATGCTCGTGATAACCGTCGTTCCCAGGCTTGCCAACGTTCCAGCCTTCAATCCATTTATTCTTGCCTGCTTCCCATTCATCAAATGCCTCGTCCTGCACTAAAAATCCCATTTCATCGCACAGCCTGTACATATAGTCCTGGTGTGGGTAGTGGCTCATTCTGATAGCATTACAGCCCAGCTCTTTCAGAGAGGTTAAACGTCTTACCCACACCTCTTCCGGCACAGCTGCTCCCAGGGCTCCGGCATCATGATGAAAGCAAACACCTTTCAGCTTTATGTTTTCATTGTTCAGGAAAAAGCCTTTATCAGCATCGAAGCTGAAACTCCGAAAACCTACTTTCTCTACATAATCGTCTGTTTTCTTACCGTTTACATACGAGGCCACATACAGTTCATACAGGTCAGGAGCATCAACAGACCAGAGTTCCGGGTTCTTTACCTGAAACGTTAGACTTGCATTTGCCTCCTTTCCTGCCTTTGCTCGCACTTTCTGACGGCTGTCTGCTACAGTTTTTCCTTGCTTGTCGCGCAGTTCAGTTCTTACTTCAATTTCGGCTGCTTTTTTAGACTTGTTCGTAAGCGACACAACTACCTGCGCAGAGGCATTGGTTTTGCTTACTTCAGGTGTAGTGAAGGTAACCCCCCAAACATTTATGTGTACAGGCTCCACCGCCATTAGATATACATTGCGGTAAATGCCGGAGCCCGGATACCACCTCGAATCGGCAAACTTGGTATGATCTACTTTAACCGAAATGGTGTTTTTCCCTTTCTTGTTCAGATGTTGGGTAAGCTCATAGTAAAAGGGAGTATAGCCATTCGGCCGTTTTCCTAAATAATGGCCGTTTATCCACACTTCGCTGTTTTTGTAGACGCCATCAAAATACAGAAACAGGATCTTGGAGCGTTGATCAGGTGTGAGTTCAAAGGTTTTCCGGTACCAGCCAATGCCGCCAGGCAGGTAACCCGTGCCACTCGCCCACTCCTGGCTAAAGGGACCTTCAATGCTCCAGTCGTGCGGTAAGTCTACCTTGCGCCAGTTATTGTCATCAAAATCTACTGTTTCTCCGTTAGCGACATCGCCTTTATGAAATGTCCAGCCGTCGTTGAATAGTACTTCTTTTCGCACCTGCTGTGCTGTTGCGTAACCAGGCAGGCAAATTAAAAGCAGCCCTATTAAGTTAAGTAAAATTCGATTTTTCATTCTAAACGCTTTTATTACTTGTTAACACTTCTTTTAAACTGCGTCTCCACGTATCGGAGTCAGAAATTACATTGCCTTAAAAAATACAATTCACATAGCACGATTAGCGACAAACGATTTTTTAAAATGTGTATTATAGTTGTAGCAATTCCTGATAAGGTGTGTTGCAGCCTATAGGTTACTTTAAATTTTTAATAGTAGGAATTTCCGAAGCTAATTTTAGCGATAGAGAAAGAGTCGGCAAACCTATTTTATAGAGGCTACCAGCGTGGTAACAGAACGGGGAGCTAAGGTTAGTTCGCTGGCAGGTTGTAAAGGAGTACCTGGCTTTAAGTTTTCATCAGCTGTCGTTACATACGATCTGATATTTCCAATATTCCCTCCATGCACATTCAGTT
Organism: Pontibacter qinzhouensis; assembly: GCF_008017455.1. Taxonomy (GTDB): domain Bacteria; phylum Bacteroidota; class Bacteroidia; order Cytophagales; family Hymenobacteraceae; genus Pontibacter; species Pontibacter qinzhouensis. Next base: position 23,686 of record NZ_VRTY01000047.1, read on the forward strand.
TCATTTTTGCAGCGGTTATACCTGCATTCACCACCACCGTAACCAGTTGCTGGTTAGCAGCATCCAGGTAAGAAGATGCAAGCAATGTGTTATCCGCTGTTTTCCCGCTTAACAACTCTGTTTGCACCCTTGTAGCTCCAGGCCGTATAAAGCGGCTGTAATTACCTAATGCCCAAAGCATTTTGCTATCTGAGTAGCTACCGTCGGTCTTGTGCTGGTCTACATACACCAATCCATCTTTATAATTATAAGGCGAAACAGCTAGCCACCACTGCCAGGCTGTTGCATTGGCCACAGTTAAATCGTTATGTATAACGCGTGCCATGTAAATGGCAGGGTCGATACCCAAGTCTCGTTTATTTCCCTCTATCTCACCTGCATTATCTCCTAAAATACAGTATTCCGATTGCCAGAACTTTAAACCAGGCACTGTTGCTACCTTTTCAGCTACTTGTTTTCGTTTCTGCACTGCCTGATCGAAAGGTGAGGTCGTGAAATAACTATGCCCTGAAATTACTTTCCCGACATGCGATAAGTTGCCAATGTAATGAGGTGAACCACTGTTAAAGAAGGCATCAATCTGGTTACCTCTGTTCGGCTTATCGTCGTGAGTGTAGAGGTAATCAATTTTTCCGGCCTCTGCTATGTCTATTGCAGTAGTCAGGTTTTTTCTTGCAAGAGATGTATTTAACGCTCTTACAATGCCTGCAATGTGCTCGTTCATGAATGGTGTGCCTTCCTGGCCTCCATCGCTCCAGTCCCATTGCGGCTCATTAACCGGGCTTATGTAGCGAAACCGGATGCCGTGTGCCTGCTCTACCCCCTGCACAACATCCGTCAGGTATTCAGCAAAGGCACCGTAGTTTTCTGATGCCAGGTTGGGCTTTCCATCAGATGCAAAGGCTTTTCCATTCGTTGTCAGGTTTACAGGCGGACTGTTGGGGAAAGCCAGGAAATTCTCGACTCCACGCTCCTGCGCTGCTTTAAGAAACCATACTTGTCCTGCCTGCCGTTGCCAGTTATAGCTCCCGTTCTGTTCCAGAAACGACTCTGCCCGCCGCCATTCGTCTTTTATGCCGCTCTGCTCCCCCTGCTGTGTACTGCCGGCCCCCAGGTTAAAACGCCATAGCGAAAGCCCGATACCTACAGGCTGACCACTTGCGCTGGTATCGGTACTAAAAAGCAGATCTGCAATACCATTTCTTTTGGCATCTGGCCAGTTGCCTACAAACTGGCAGGCCCAGGCATCAGAGGCAGCAAAATTGTCGATGGTCTGGTAGGTTTCTGATAGGTTTATATTCGCTGTTACCTCTTTTACCTGAACGGATGCGGAATCTTTATCCTGGCTATCGTCCTGCACATTAGCAGAACATCCGCAGAGAAACAGAAAGGCGAGTAAGCATGGGAGCATGGGGAGCACAAAATTTCTGCAGGTGGAGATCGTTTTCTTCATTTTAAATATTCTAACTATTTTTCTGATTCAGACTGAGAGGCTACTTCCCGGTATTCAGCATTTCTACTCTTCTGTTGCAGCAATAGCTCAAACAAGACCTATGCTCTGTTTTCAGGGTGCTGCAAATTGCCACTTCAAGGAAGTTAAGATGCTCACTATTAAAATAAAATAACAAGGTGCCGTCATTAGTGGCACCTTGTTGAAAAAAATTTAGTAGCCTGGATTTTGTTCCAGTTTATTTGCTGAAGCTTGTATTTCTGCTCTTGGAACAGGTAGCCAATAATGCTTCTTTTCGAATCTTCGACCTTCTAAGGCAATCTTACGATCATATATAAAGTTCTGGCCCTGTTTCGTTACTGCTACACCATAAGCAGGAACATTCTCTGTCTCTTCAGCTATTAACCAACGGCGCACATCGTAGAAGCGATGCTCTTCAAAAGCTAATTCTACCTGACGCTCGTTCTGAATACGCTTCCGCATCTGTTCCTGAGAAAGCCCCTGTGGCAATGGTGGCATGTTTACTCCTGCCCGCTGGCGAACCTGATTAACTGCTGCGTACACCGATGCGTCTGGTCCTGTGGCCTCATTTTGTGCTTCTGCATAGTTCAGCAGAATTTCTGCGTAACGGAAATAAATCCAGGGCTGCCGGCCGGCCACATTCCAGGGGTTTTGAATCGGGTTCTCATCATCCATGAACTTGCGCAAATAATAGCCTGTCTGAGAGGTATTCCAGCTGGAAGGTCCATCCTGGCTGTCTCTTCCGCCTGGTCTGAAGGTTTCGACTGCTCTGCCTCTGTACTGCGCTCCGTTATACAGAATAGTTGCATAAAAACGAGGATCTCTGTTCGTGTACGGAGCCTGTGTATTGTAACCGGAAGCCGGATCGTTAATAGCTCTTCCGTTAGCCATCTCATAGGCATCGACCAGGTTTTGCAGCGGCGTGTTTCCGCCCCAGGCATCATACCCGTTAGGGCCATTGGCTATTTCGAGTGCCGTATGCCGTGAGTTTAGGTTATAATAGCGGGCAAAAATTATCTCGCTGTTATTACCTTCTTCGTCAATGAACATGCTGGCATAATCTGAGCTTATGCTGTACTGATTTAAGTCCATGACAGCCTTTGCTGCTTCGGCAGACTGCTGCCAGGTAACAGTAGTACCGTTTTCTTTATACAGTGGGCTGGCAGCATAGAGCAGCAACCGCGATTTTAATGCTAAGGCAGCTCCTTTGGTTGCTCTGCCTTTTCCCCAGTTTGAGCTATGGTTCATAGGAAGTACCTCTGCGGCCAGGTTCAGCTCACTTACAGCATATTCTAAACCCTCCTGAATACTGGAACGCTTAAATATTGCCGGGTCACTGAAATCGTCTCCCAGTTCTGCTACTCTATCACCCAGTAAAACTACACGTCCGTAGTTGCGGATGAGGTCGTGGTAACGGAAGGCCCTGATAAACCTTAGCTCTGCGGTTAGCAGGTTCTTGTGCGCCTGGCTCATCTGCACCTCTTCGATGTGAGCCAGTGCATAGTTTACTTCTCTGATACTGCGGTAGCTTCTTCCCCACAGGGCTCCGGCAATACCTGTATTTTCAGGCGATAACTGGCCACGTTGAATCAGCCAGGTATTATCGTCGCTTCTATAAATCGATTCGTCTGTCAGGGAACCCCATAGGGCATATTCCCAACCTCTGCCAAAGCCAGGAGGAGCTCCATCTCCCTCCTTATCAATCTGCCTGGCTCCTAAGTACCTGTTAATCACAAATGCTTCGAACAATACAGAGTCGCCTACAATGGCATCATCAGATAAGCGATCTGTTGGTGTTACGTCCAGAAAATCCTCTTTACACGATGTAAAAGTGGTTGCCAGGCCAATGGCCAGGGCTAAAAATATAGTAGACTTCATAATTTGCTGTTTAAATATTAAAACCTAACATTTACCCCCAGGTTCACGATTCTCTGTTGTGGGTAGAACTGCGCGTTACCAGAATTGGTCTCCGGATCGAAATCCTTCACTTTACTGAAGGTGAGCAGGTTAAAGGCATTTGCATAAATTCTCAGGTTCTGAAGTTTAATTTTAGACATCAATTGAGTGGGGAGGTTATATCCGAGTTCTACGTTCTTTAATCTTACAAATGCAGTGTTGTATAACCAGAAGTCGCTCGGAAAAAGACCTCCGCTAACAGATGATCCTGATCTTGTATCTACACGAGGATAAGAACCTCCAGGATTAGCAGGGCTCCACCTGTTTTCAGCCCATGAGTTAAAGTAATTACCGCTTATTCCTACGTCTGGCAGCACATATTGCCTTACTCTGCCCTGCCCCTGAAACAGAACTGAAATATCGAAGTTCTTGTATTCTGCGCCCAGGTTAACGCCATAAACAATCTGCGGGATGTTGCCCAGCTCTGTTCTCACCATATCATCTGCCGTAATTTGTCCATCACGGTTATGATCTTCATAAATTAAATCGCCCAGCTTGGTTCCTGATGGATGTGGGTAGTTATCTAAATCTTCCTGCGTCCTGAAAATACCGATCGTTTTGTATAGCAGGTAGCTATTCATTGGTCTGCCTGTCTCTCTTTGGTAATCTAAGACCTCAGGAGCCTCGTCTCTAAACACAATTTTGTTTGTAGCATAAGTTATGTTACCCGATATGTTGTACTTGAAGTCACCGGATGATTTACTGTACCCAAGTGTTGCTTCAATACCGTTGTTATCGACCTGACCAATGTTCTCTGAAGGCACCAGCGGATCTGAGCCATATGGGTTAACTATACCGGTAACATTAGGTACAGAGGCATTTCTGTTAGCCAGAATATCTTTTCTTTTCTGCTGGAAGTAGATAAACTCAAAAGAAAAATCTTTGAGGAAATTACCATTCAACCCGATATCAGTTTTTTGGGCTACTTCCCAGGTAATATTCGGATTGGCAAGTTTGATCAGGTTAATGCCCGGATGAACTACTCCCCCAATAACATATCTGTTATCGAAGGCATAGTTATTTATAAACTGATTCGAACCAACGTTATCGTTTCCAAGCCTGCCATAAGAAGCGCGCAGTTTTAAGTCATCAAAAAACGGAACGCTGTTTCTAAACCAGGCCTCTTCTGAAAGACGCCAGCCCACAGAAATACCCGGAAAATAACCGTATCTGCTGTTTCTCGGAAAATTAGCAGACCCGTCTACACGCATCTGAATTTCGGCCAGGTACTTTTCTTTGTAGTTATAGTTTACTCTGCCCAGGTAACTTCTTCTGGTAAATACCCAGCTCCAGCCTGCGTTGTTCCTGTCGTTTTCGCCGGTTCCACCCTGCGATAATTCGGGAGTCAGCGGTGTAGGGAAGTTTCTTCTGCTTGCCTCAAAATGCTCTAACCGGTTTTCACTCTGCTCATATCCTATAAAAGCACCAATACCATGGTCACCAAACTGGCGGTTAAGGTTAAGCTTAATATTAGAAGTTACCAGGGTGGTATTCTCCTGTGCCTGGAATAAAGAAGCATTTGGTTCACCTACCGTAACAGGTCTGTAAGTATCACCACCTTCATAGCTGTACACCAGGTACGGCTGTGTAAACGATTTGGAGAAGTTCTGCCCCTTATCTACCGAGTAAAAACCATCTACCGATAATCCCTCCACGAAAGCCAGATCATAACGTGCCTTTAATATCCCGTTAAAGATAAGTCTCTGGTTGTTATTAAGACCAGCCGCATCTGTGCCGATCATAATCGGATTAATACCACCTTCTACACCTGCTGAGGGCAGCCCGTTAGGGTACCTGGCAGGAATAAAAGGATAAGCCCGATACGTATTCCAAAATATTCCTCCAGCCCCATACTGTGGAAACTGCCTGTCTTCCTGCCTGCCCGAAAGTGAAACACCCACATTAAACCGGTCTGTAATATCTGCATCCAGATTGGTCCTGAAATTATATTGCCTATATTCAGTTGCTCCATTTTTATATAATCCATCCTGGTACAGCGTACCTAAAGAGGCATAGTACCTTACATTTTCAGTTCCGCCGTTAACTGAGAGGCTTTGTCTGTTTTGAAGTGCAACAGGGTTCAGAACTTCTTTCAGCCAGTTTGTATTGGGGTAGTTTAAAGGATCAGATCCGTTTCTGAAAAGCTCAAGCTCTTCTGCGGTGTAGCGTTGGTTAAGGCCGCCTGCAGTGTTATTATAATAATCGATTTCGTTTAGTATGGTAGCATACGTAGCTGCATCAGCAAACTCTGGTAAACGCGTTGGCGACGAAAATCCTTGGTTATAGTTATAGGAAACTGTTGGCTTGCCTGTAGTTCCACGCTTGGTTGTTACTAAAATAACACCATTAGCGGCACGGTTACCATATACAGCAGCAGAAGCATCTTTTAAGACCGTTATGCTTTCTATGTCATTAGGGTCTAGCCTGTCTAAACCGCCAATCTGACCTGGAACACCATCTACTACTATCAACACATCATTATTTCCGGTGGTAGCCAAACCTCTTACGCGTACTTCGGCACCATCGTAGCCAGGCTCACCGCCCCGGTTGTTTATAATAACACCCGAAACCCGCCCCGCAATGGCATTCGAAACATTGGGTTGAGGGCTTCTGTTTATAGCTTCACCTCCTACCTCAGAAATGGAACCCGTTACAGTTGCTTTTCGCTGTGTTCCATAACCTACCACCACTACTTCGTCAAGGGCTTTGGCATCTGAACTAAGCTGCACATTAACTGTAGTTCTGTTGTTTAAAGGTATTTCCTGCGTCAGAAATCCTATAAATGAGAACACGAGTACGTCATTCGGAGCTGTAACAGTAATGGCATAATTACCTTCAGCATCAGTAGGTGCAGCTACAGAGCTTCCCTTAAGTAGCACTGTAACGCCGGGCAGACCGGTTCCGCTTTCATCTGTAACTTTACCCTGTACCGAAATACTTTGGGCAAATGCCGCTGTCAAAGAAAGAATGAAGAGCGGAAAAGCGAGTATGTATCTCATCTTTTTGAATAAATAGTGTTTCATATCTAAGTATTTTGGGGTTAATTTTGAAGTCATTTTGAATATGCTAATTCCCGTTTTCAGCAGTTTCTTATATAAATAGCTAATATACTGGGCTGAGATAGAGAATGCTGTTTCTACCTTCCCAGGTTTTCTTAGCTTCGGTTAAACAGATCAAATATTAAGCATTCTTTAAGTGGCTGAAAGAATAAATTATCTTACCAGTTAATTTGAGCACTGACTGCTTAACTCACTAACATTCGTTCTCAAAATTGCTAAACTAGCACCAGATTCAAGGGGGGGTAAGTTCTACTTTATAGGGGGCGGTTTATTTAATCATTCCATTTTATCTAAAAAAAGGCTGATCAGATATATTATTGGCACTTTTTATAATTTTCTCTGGTATGCTTTAAACCAGTTGCTGCTTCAGTGGCACCTGCTGCTCTACCTATATGCAACTAAAACATGTTGGGTGAGCCCTTGGCCAAATTCGGATGCAAAACCTTCTGAAGGCCAATTTCATTTGAATAATTAAAAAGGTACCATTGAAGCAGGCTAGCGAATCCGGCAAAGTTTTTTGGTAGTGCTAAGTAATGGCAAGTAAAATGCGTCGGGTATACCCTTGACACGATCTGGCCACAAAACCTTCTGGAGGCCAGTTATATTTGAATAATTGCTCCTTTACCCGGCACAACGAAGGTGAATGTACTTAGATGCTCCATAGAGTTTTTACTGTCTTGAAGTGGCAAATTATTTAAATGAAAATAGTCTTCAGAAGAAAAAAGAGCCAAACCATGTCAAGGGTTAACAGGGCAGCTCTATGTTTCAAGATAGAGTATTTGAGTGGAGGTGCCGGCATGTGTAGCCCTAGCGGTTTAAAAAATTAGCAACGAACCGATGCTTACAATAGGTGCTTCGCTTTTGTGATGCTCGGAAGCCAAACCAATGCTGTAAGCAATTCTGAAGGCAGTAAATCGAACTTAGCCAAAATAGGCGGGACTAGTATGGCAAAAAACACGACCGGCCATTAATACACCATGTTATATAACTACCGTCTCTTTCAGAACCTTTTCGTTAAGCGTATAACATTTATGGAAGGGTTTCCTGTATTTTTTCACGTATTCTGATGGGTTTAGGCCGAACAGCTTTTTAAACTGCTCCCTAAAGTGTTTCATATCACCAAAACCTGCCTCAAATGCAGCCTCATTTATCCTCAAATCAGTGTCGATGAGTAGGCGCGCCACCTTTCGGAGCCTGATAAACCGCACGAAATCATTTACAGGTCTACCCGAAATTTCATACACTTTTTTATACAGGTTAGACTGGCTCATACCCATTTCCCGTGCAAAAGTCTTTACTTTAAAACCCGGATCTCCCATATTCCGCTCAATCGTCTCGATACAGGCAGCCAAAAAGGTACTATACTCGGCTGATATTTTTAATTTGTTTGTCTTAAGAGTAACTTCATTATAAAAAAAGCGCTGCAGGTTATCACGGCTTTTCAGAATACTTTCTACCCTGGCTACCAGCAATTCTTTCTCAAATGGTTTGGTAATATAATCTACGGCACCACCCTCTATGCCTTTTAACTTCATTTCGGGTGAGGAACTGGCGGTAAGCAGTATAATGGGTATATGATTCAGCGATGGATTCTCCTTTATCTTGCTGCAGAGCTCCAGGCCATTCATGTGGGGCATCATAATGTCGCTTATTATAACGTCTGGCAAATATTCCTGAGCAAGTTCCAGTCCCTGGTCTCCGTTCTCTGCTTCGTATATGGTGTAGGTGCTGCTGAAAATCTGCTTCACATACTGCCGAATCTCACTGTTATCTTCCACTAGCAAGAGCGAATTTGTTTCCATTACGAGTTCGTTCAGCTCGTCTTCCGGAGGGGTTAGGGGCTCGGCCTGCGCCTCTTCTTCCGGCTGCAGGGTTACCTGTAGTTCTTCCAGAAAAGCAGATGGCTTTGCATTGTCCTCCACCATACTATCAGCTGAAAGGTGGTGGTTGCCATTAGGTAAGACTACTTTAAAGCTTGTGCCCCTGCCTGGTTCGCTTTCATAGGAAATGCCCCCCTTATGTTGCTCAACAAACTTCTTTACCAGGTAGAGCCCAATACCAAAACCTCCTGAGGCCGCCGTTCCGTTGCCATACACTTGCTGAAACTTATTAAACAGCTTGTTGCCTGCATCGGCAGGAATACCACAACCACTGTCTTTCACCACTACCTCCACCTGCTGGTCGAGCTGGGCTACATGCAATGTTATCTGTCCGCCGGCAGGAGTAAATTTAAACGCATTAGACAGTAAGTTAAAGAGGAGAATCTCCAGCTTCTCATGGTCACCATAAAGTTCAACGGTTGTAGCATCGCAGTTTAAAAGGTAGCGTATATCTTTAGTTTTAGCCTGTTGCACAAAGCTAAGGTAAACTTCTTCACAGAGCGAAGCGAAATTGAGCTTACCTATCCGCAGAACATCTTCGCCACTGTCGGCCTTACGGAAAAGCAGCAACTGGTCTACCAGGCTCAATAACCTGCGGGCGTTCCGGTAAACAACGGCTACATCCTGGTACTCTATATGGTCCCGTTTCTTATCTACCAGCTCTTTAATAGGGTTTATTATGAGGGTTAACGGCGTACGGAACTCGTGCGAAACGTTGGTGAAGAAGGAAAGTTTCTTCTCGTTCAGTTCCGCGTCCTTCTCCGCTTTGATGCTGGCTATCTTAAGTTCATACTTCAGGCGATCCTGCTTGGTACGGTAAAAATTGTAAACATAAAGCAGGCCGGCTACTACTGCAGCGTAGGCGCAGAAAGCCCACCACGACCTGTACCAAGGCGGTAGCACCTGAATTTGCACAACCCGCTCCTGTTCATTCCAGATACCCTCAGCGTTGGTAGACTTAATGCGTAAGGTGTAATTCCCTTCTCTAAGGTTAGAGTAACTGGCAGTGCGCTGGTTGTTGGTGTAGTTCCAGGTTTTGTCCCAGTTCTCCAGCATATAGGCATACGTAATATTATCAGGTGCTGTAAATTCCAAAGCACTAAAATCGAAGGAGATATAGGCTTTGTTGTAAGGCAATGTAATCGTATCGACACTATACAGCACCTGCCCCGGCTTCATAATATTGTCAGCAGCCGTTACAGGTTTATTAAACAGGCGCAAACCCGAAATAACCAATTCCGGAAATTTACTTTCAGTGTTTATACTATCCGGATGAAAGATGTTAAATCCTTTGATTCCTCCAAATAACAGCTCCCCCGAATGTAATTTTAAGGAAGCATTGTAGCTGAACTGGTTGCTTTGTAGCCCATCAGCCTCATAAAAATTTTTAAACTGTTTTGTTACCGGATCAAATCTTGAAATTCCGTGGTAAGTACTTATCCAAAGATTTCCATGATCATCTTCTTCAATTTTATGCACAGTATTATTGGCCAATCCATTTGCCTCCGTAAACGTGGTATATTTACCTTTTTCCGGTTCAAACCATAACAGGCCGTTACCCTGGGTTCCGATCCATAGATTCCCTTTACGATCCTGGTAAAGATCGCGGACAGGAAAATCGATGTTATATCGCTGGTGTTTTCCACGTTTCTTATCTACCCGGATAAGTTCGTAATAAGTACCTAACCATAACGTACCCGACCTGTCTTCCAGAATTGAAATCGCATTTACAAGAGACGTATCATACACTTCAAATTGATCGAGGCTCCTGTTAAACAGGTACAAAGGTCCACTCTCCGTTGTTCCTGCCCATAAGTTCTGTTTACTATCTTCGTATAACTTCCATACAAATTTGTCAGGACCACAAGCATATTGCCTGAAAGTGCCTGCTTCCGGTTCAAACCTGTTTATGCCGCCGCCCCAGGTACCGATCCAGATGTTATTTTCATGGTCTCTTAAAATACTTTGAGTATAATTATTACTTAATGCCCCCTTACTGCTTTTGTTATGAACAAAGCTCCTGAAAGTATTATTCTGACGGTCCCAGGCAGATACACCAGCGCCATCCGTTCCGATCCAGATGATACTATCAGAAGCTTCACAAAAAGATGAAATAAAGTTATTATGAAGGGTATTCTTTTTAAGAACATCCCGCTTGATAGTCGTAAAACGTGCTTTATTTTTGTCTATAACATTTACTCCTCCTCGCTGGGTGCCTATCCACCATCGCGCCTGATTATCCTGGAAAAGAGATGTTATAGCATTACTTGACAGATCTTCCTTTCCTTCGCCAGATACAATTGTTTTAATATCCTTGTTTTTCAGGTCCAGAATAACAATGCCCTGGCCATCGGTGGCAAGCCAAAGCTGCCCGTCCTTCTCCACATGAATATCAATTATATGATAATTTAAAAATTTGTCTTTATCAGACTCAAAATGGGCATAGCTGTTACTGGCTATAGAGTACCTGATAAGACCATTTTCTGTTCCAATCCATAACGAGTTGTCTGCAGCTGTTTTTATAACATTTGCTTTTCTAAGCTCCTTCGAAACTAGCTGAAGCTTATTTGTTTTAGGTTGGAAAAGGTGCAAACCAACCTGCTTAACCATAACCCATACGCGGCCCCGATCATCCACATGCACTGTTCCAACAGAGTACCCGTAAGTCGCATCTGCTGCCCCCAGGCCTATCTGCAGAAACTCTTTAGACTTTTTTGTACGAACTATTAACCCTGAGCCTTCAGTTGCCAGGTAAATATTTCCATCCTTATCTATAGCAATGTCTTCTACATCTGCGGTTAATTTGCTTTTTATTCTTTGTCCGGCAGGGTAATAGTATGTCTGCAAAAAATTTAATGTACTTCCGCTGAAAGTACATAACCCCTTTTTTGTACCGACCCATACATTTCCGGAGCTATCTTCTTTTAAAACATTAACCTGGTTATGAACTAATGAAGTGGAGTCGTTCCCTCTGTTTCTGAACACTTTAAACCCATATCCATCGAACTGGTTCAAACCATCGTCAGTGGCAAACCACATAAATCCATACTTGTCTTTATAGATAGAATTTACGGTGTTATTCGATAAACCATGCTCAATACCTAAATGAACAAATGTTTGTGAGAAAACATTAGACAAAAAGAATAAGAGCAGAAAAGCAACTAATATTAGTATTCTCATATATAATATATAGTTTATCTACCAGTGATCAAATCTGCAGTATCAAAAATTAAAGTCGAATTTTATATTGCTATAACCAGTGTCACACCATTTTTTAGATTAAACCTATGTTTAAATATACACATCATTTTCAGTTTTATTTTGAATTGATTCTTTTTTCGTTTTAACAGGATGAAGATAATGCTTTGTGTCCTGCGTCTTGTGTCCTAAAACAGACGGCAGTACAAAGTCGGATTACAGTAAGTTAAGTTGAAGTTTAAGTAAGGCAGCTTTTACAGAAAATTATTCTGCAAGTCGTAGGTACATAAAAAAAGCACTTACAAGTTTTACCTCGTAAGTGCTTGATTATCAGGTGGGCCCACCTGGAATCGAACCAGGCACCTACTGATTATGAGTCAGTTGCTCTAACCGAATGAGCTATAGGCCCCTTCCGATCTAAAAAACCGCTTTATCTGCTGCTTTCTTTGATTTCGGAGTGCAATTCTACATATTTGTATCGTAAATTTCAAATAGTAACGAAAAATTTTTCAGTGATTTTACAAAACATCAAAAACATTATATTCGATCTTGGAGGTGTTATTATTAACATCGATTATGATAAGAGTATTCGGGAGCTGGAGACCTTTTGCCGGCCGGGCAGTACCATTGAGTTCAGCCAGAAAGCACAGTCGAAGCTGTTCGACCTTTTTGAGACGGGTGCCAGCACAGCTGCCGTGTTTCGGCAGCAGCTGCGCGAGACCTATGCCTTGGAGGCCACCGATGAAGAGATAGACACCGCCTGGAATGCCATGCTGCTCGATATTCCGCAGGAACGCATCGACCTGCTGCTGGAGTTGGGAAAACATTACCGGATTTTCCTGATGAGCAATACAAACGAGATCCACCTGAAGCGTTTTAACGAGATGGTGGAACACAGCTTTACCATACCCAGCCTCGATTCGCTGTTCGAGAAAACCTATTACTCGCACCTGATCGGCCAGCGAAAGCCAGATGCCATTGTGTTTGAGCAGATTCTGGCAGAAAACAGCTTGAAAAAAGAGGAAACACTATTTATTGACGACAGCATGCAGCACATCGAAAGCGCCAATAAAGTAGGCATCAGAACGCTACACCTGCAGCCACCTCTTACTATAAACAAAGTTTTCCGGGATGTTAGCAACTAGGTCGCAACATAATTACCCCCTGCATATTCTGCTTTTTATCCTGACGCTGGCCACCACCACACTGGCTGGTGCTGAGTGGCGGTTTGGCAGGCTTTTTCTGGTGAGTGCCGATGGCTTTGGCACCGGCTCCATCAACTGGGCCGAGTTTCTGGGAGGGCTCTACTTTTCGCTGCCTTTTCTGGGGGTGCTCACGGTGCACGAGTTCGGGCACTATTTTACCGCCCGCCATTACCGCACCCACGTTTCGCTGCCTTACTACATTCCGCTGTGGTTCGGCATCACCTCCAGCATCGGCACTATGGGGGCATTTATCCGGATCAAAAGCCGCATACAGTCGCGCAGGCAGTTCTTCGACATTGGGGTGGCAGGTCCGCTGGCAGGCTTTGCGGTAGCTGTTCCCTTACTCTTTTATGCCTTCACGCACCTGCCCGAGCCGGAGCACATCTTTACGATACACCCGGAGTACAGGCAGTACGGCCTCGACTATGCGCAACATGTGTACAATAACAACTTCGGCAATTTTGCGCTCGGAAAGAACCTGCTGTTCGTCCTGTTCGAAAAATATGTAACGCCTGCCGGTGCCACGGTGCCCAACCAGTACGAAATCATTCACTACCCTTACCTTTTTGCCGGTTACCTGTCGCTTTTTTTCACGGCACTGAACCTGCTCCCGATCGGGCAGTTGGACGGTGGCCACGTGCTTTACGGACTGATCGGTTACAAACGGTTTAACCGGTTATCGCCTATCTTCTTTACCTGCTTTATTCTGTATGCCGGCCTGGGCGTTATCTCACCGTATGCCAAACCACTCTGGGAAGAAGAACTCCTGATCGTGAACCTGGCCTTTACCTACTGGGCGTTCAGCAAATTAATAGAAAACCGGCGGCACAGCCTCGCCGCTACTTTTGTTATGCTGATGCTGCAGTACAGCCTTTCGACCGTTTTTCCGGCTTTGGCTGGCTATATCTGGTGGTGGCCGCTTTACATTCTGTACCTGCTCTTTGTGTTAACGCCAGCCGTTCCTAAACCGAAATACGCGGTGTACCTCCTGTTGCTTGTGCTGGCACTGCAAGTCCTGATCTCAATGGCTTTCCCGGGAACAGATGGTTACACCGGTTGGTTGCTGTTCGGTTTACTGCTCTCGCGCGTGATGGGCATCTTTCACCCCTCCTGCCCCGACGAACGCCCCCTTACCACCAGCCGCAAAGTACTCGGTATTCTCGCCATCGTCATCTTCATCCTCTGCTTCACTCCTTCTCCTTTTATTATTGAATGAGTGAGTGAATAAAGAGTGAGTGGATGGAGGAATGAATGGATGAGTGAGTGAAGGTATGAGGGAGTGATAGTAGCGTACCTCCTGCTGCTGTATCCAGGATTGGTAGTTAGGTGAGAAAAGGCACTTATACCCTTGGCAGTTTTACAACTAAATTCCTTCGGAAGGCCATTTTGATTAGAAGAATTGGCTGAATACACTTTTTGCAGGCTTAAGAAAACGCTCGCAGGACCTTGCAGTGTGCGCAGCTCCTGCGAGCATCTGAAGAGCCGGTAGCAACCCTCCGAAGCGAATCTATTACAGGAGGAATTATTCTAATGAAAACAGCCTTCCAAAGCATCTTTCCTGAAATTGTGCCAAGGGTTGTTCACCATCTGTACATTTCCGCTGGTGCGAGCTTGTAGCTCGAATCTCTTTCTGTTGCAAACACTGCATTTCCTCCAAACATAAAAGCCCGGCAGGTTCAGAACCTGTCGGGCTTTTATGTAAAAAAAAAGTATTATCCCTGGTAAGCCAGAATTCCGCCGAGCAGGTTTCTAACCTGGCTAAAGCCATTTTGCTGTAAAAAGGCTTTGGCATTGGCTGATCGCGCACCAGAGCGGCATTGCACAATCACTTCCTGGTCTTTCAGGTCTTCCAGGTCTTCGAGCTGCTGTGGCAGGCTGCCGAGCGGAATGTTCTTGGCGCCTTCTATCCGGGATTCCTCATACTCCCACGGCTCCCGAACATCTATGATCACCGGTGTTTCGCCATTGTTGAGGCGCTCTTTCAGTTCATCGGCTGTAATGTCAGTTGTTATCATCATTTAGTTACCATTATTTTTTTCACGATAATTCCTTTACTTGTTTCTATGTGCACCGTGTACATGCCAGCTGGCAAATGTCCTAATGCTACGGGTTTACCGGCAGCAGCCGCCACCTGGCTGTGTACGGTTCTGCCCATCATATCGTATACGCTGATCCGGCGATAGATGCCGTCTATAAACACCGGGCCGGTGGTGGGGTTCGGATAGAGAAAGTAGGGGTCTGCGGCTATTTCCTCTGCCACACTCAGCGCCTCGCCAGTCATAACAGGGCGCATCATTACGGCACCCTCTGTAAATGCATCTGATACCCAGCCATTTACCCCGCCCCACAGAAAGCGTCGGCCTGCGGCACTGGAGTTCCGGTCGAAACCAATGTTCACGAACAGCCCTCCCGGCTGCGACCAGCCAATATAAAACCGATCCGACACATTGAGCGGCTGCGGCAGCACCACCTCGTAAAACTGGTTCGCTACCTCCGAGTACCGTATCTGGAAAGCCTGCTGGTAAACCGATTCGCCTGGCACTCCATCGGCATCGTTCCAGACTCTGAATATGAGCGAAGTACCCTCTAAACTATTGCCGACCTGCGGAAAATACACCCGGAAAGCACGCAGCTGATCGGGGCGGTTGAGTTCATAAAGCTGAGCTACCTGTGTGGAACTGGAGGAGATAAAGCTGAAACCGGCCTCTGCTGTACCGTCGTCGTAGGCGAAATAGTCGGCGAACTGTGTTTCCTGGCGCACCGTATCGTTGGCGCGCTGCAGCGGGTTCTGCTCCCGTGTGTCCAGAAAAAGCCCCTGAACGATTTTAAAAGCCTCCTGCGGCAGGGGCAGGTTCGTGATCCGTGGCGTTCCGCTCACCTCGAACTGCCTCGCCTCGCCCGGCACCAGGCCCGGGGCCCGCAAAAAAGTATCGACTGGAGAGCCTGCCTCTGCCAGCTTGATGTAGCCACGCCAGCTGATCGCTCCCGGAATGCTGCCCAGGTTATTCACCGTTGCCACTACCTCCTCGCTAAGAGCGGCCTGAGGGTTCTCGAGAAACTGCGGCACCGGCATGGCTGCATAATGACGGAGCAATGGCGTAAGCGGGCGACTGATAGTAATATCGGTGGAGGTGTTCTGACCTTTGCGGCGGTTTCTGTCCAGCTCTACATAATCCAGGTTCCAGACGTCGGCTAAACCAGTTCTGCGGCCAATGTTCCGGTACCTGAACTGAAACCCGTCATGCAGAAACCGGCCGTCACTGAGCGCCACAAACACCTGGGCAAACTCCGTGACCTCGCCTACAGCGTTCTGTTGCCACACTGGCTGCCAGGCTCCGGCATTATCCAACAACTCCAGTACCAGGTAAAAACTATTGTTCGATGTCCGGTCCGGCACATCGCCCAGGCCACCCGATTGCCAGTAAAAGCTCAGGTAAACCGAATCGGCAGGCACCAGACTTCCCAACATAATCGGTTGAGAAGTAAGCGTATCGGATGCACCCGTGGCAACAGACAAAGGTGCATAAGGTGCTCCTGCTGCATTTACGCCATCTAAAGAAGCCACGCCAATACTGATCGGGTTCCGGCCATACCGGTTGTTGATGTACGTGCCGCCTGCCGTTTCCCAGCGTTCCGGATCAGGTAAGCCAGTAGTGGTGGCAGCAAAATCATCGAAAAAAGGAAGCGTATTAGCCTGAAGACGGGAATTGGAGGCAGGTTGGCTTTTAATGGCATCAGCGGCAACAGACCGGCTTTCCTGCTGTAGCGGCATGAGCGTGACCTGTGCAACCACACTCACGTTATAAAGTAATACAAAAGCGAATACCGCCAGAATTTCTCTCATGCTTCCGTTACAGTTGGTTGCCAAAACAGCAACCCGCTTGCTTCATTTCTATTCAAAAAGTGGGGTAGAACCCTCTTCGCCCGCTACCCACAGGTCTACCAGCTCTCCCACCCGAATTTTGGCTCCCACCTGCGCAATGGGGCGCTGCCTGATTACCGTACCGTCTGGCTCGCCTGAACCCTGCACATAAATAATGTTCCCGATCTGCAGCCCCTGCCCTACCAGCAGCACAGAAGCTTCATCAACAGGCATTCCTATAACGTCCGGAATCTCAAATTCAGTATTGCCTAGTCCGTTTCCTACGTGCAGGTCCACGACGGCACCTTTTTGCACCAGGTCGCCTGGTTTTACTTCTTTGCCTCCCACAAATTGCTTCAGCACCGCGTTCTGCTGCAGGTCAGGCACATAGGTAATCTGGCCTTTGCGAAGTGAGTAGCTTTTCAGAATCAGTTCTGCGTTCATCACCGAACCATCGATCAGTTTTGGCATCTTGATCATGGGCGGGTTTTTCATGTTGATGCTCACATAAATCTTCCGGTTCTCTTTTACCTTGGCACCCGGAGCCGGGTCCTGTGTCAGAATCTCGAATGGCTTTTTATCGGTTTGGTATGAAGAGTCGTTCACAAAGTAGCGGAGGTTCTGCTCCTCCAGGTACCCTTCGGCCTCAGGTAGTTGCATACCCACAATTTTGGGCACCGATATAGACTCGCCATGATTGGTGGTAGCCGGCAAATACCAGTAAAAAAAGCCCACCACCATCACCGCCACTATTACCGCCATAATGGCCAGGTGTATCAGCACATCCTTCAATGATCTTACTTTAAACATTTTATATTTTGAGTTGAATCGCCTGAAGCTGCATTTGCTTCAGTAATATGTTAAACTTGTACTTTATTCTATGTTGCCGAAAAGCCGGTAATTTTGTCCCCCTTTGAAGGGGGTAGGGGGATGACTTTCCACAGGCCTTCTACTTCTTGTTTTCAGCAATCCAGCTCTCAATTGTCCGTTGAACATTATCCAGATCCCTCATCATCTCCTCATGTGTAAATCTGAGTGTGGTAAATCCTAATTCCGCCAAGGCTGCATCTCTTTGCTTATCTTCCTCAAATTTAAAATTATGAGAATAGCCATCTACTTCAATAATCAATTTTAACTCCTTGCATAAAAAATCAGCAATATAGTTTAGTACTGGTCGCTGCCGTAAAAAAGGATATCCTAATTTGCTTTTGCTCAATAACTCGCACCACAATCTTATTTCAGCCTTCGTTGAGTCTGACCGAAGTGCTCTGGCAAAGGGTTTTAAATTTTTGTTAAAGTGGAGGTTATCAGGCAGAACTATATAACTTTCCTTTGTTGTCAATCATCCCCCTACCTCCCTTCAAAGGGGGACGTTCTTGAACTAGTAAAACCAATTATTCTAATTAAACTGCTCTTCCAAAGCCTATAGAGCTTTAAAATGTCAAGGGTTGCCGCTGTACCACCTGGCTACACCTCCGCTCTCATTCTGGTTCGATCTATGCCGAATTGCAGAATACGGTCTATAAAGTCGTATGGCTTATAGCCGTTAATGGCAGTCTGATGGAAGATGCAGGTGGCCGGAGTCATGCCAGGGAGTGAGTTAACTTCGATGATGATGGTCTCCACCTCGTCGTTTTCCATCACCCGCACAAAAGCATCGATGCGGGCATAGCCCTCTACCTGCAGTATCTGCGCTACTCGTTTTAGGTCGGCTTTCACTTTTTCTGAAATCTGCTGCCGCCGCTCAGGGTCGGTGGCATAGCGGGCCGGGGTAATGTTCTGCCCCTCCCCTGCCAGAAACTTCTCTTCCAGCGACAGCACTTCTCCTTCGGCCAGCGCCTCAGAGGCTTCAAAAATCTCGTACTCCACGGTGCCATCGGGGCTGTAGCGGGTAAGCAAACCACCTGTAATCTCAAGGAAATGCTTCGCGCCCTCTCTCGAAATCAATGTTTCTATCAGGAAACCTTCTTTGTTCGGAAACTCCTCTTTAAACCCAAGTGATAAGGTGCGGGCACACGCCGGATCCAGCTCCTCCGTTTCCCGGAAAATCAGGCTCGAAAATGCCTCCAGCTCAGCTCGGTTCTTTATTTTTTTCACGGCCGAACTACAGCCATCGTCTGCTGGTTTGGCTATAAACGGATAATTAAATGCTGCTTCTATGCTCTGGAAAAAAGCCTCCGGGTTCTCCTGCCACTCTTCCTTAAAAGCCATACTATGTTTTGCCACAGGCACACCATGTTTAGCCAGCAACTCGTTTGTATCGAACTTGTTGATGGTGATCTGGGAGGAGCGGATGCCGGAGCCGTTGTAAGGGATATGCAGCTTCTCCAATTCCTGCTGCAGGGCACCGTCTTCGCCCGGTCTGCCGTGCAAGGCAATAAACACCACATCCACCAGGTTCTTCAGCTGCGGGTAAGTAAGGCGTTGCGGTTTGTTTAAGATGCCACCGGTGTATTTGCGGGTAATACTGGCAGCCTCCTGCATAATCTGCGCCAGCACCGGGTGCGGCTGCCCCCCGTTTTCGAAATGCTGAATCTTCTCCTTAATATCGTCGGCGTTATCTTTGAGCATAATGTTTACCGGAATGGTATATAAATGATGCTTCTCGTCTCTGCCGGTCAGGAAAATAGGCAGCGGCTCGTAATCTGAAGAAGAAGAAAGTTTTTCGTAGATGTTGCGGCCGCTCTCCACCGAAATATGGCGCTCTGAGGAGTAGCCACCCATAATTACGCCCACCCGCACCTTGTCGTGGCGGTGCGCCTGCTCATCTTTTATGGCTTTGTCGAGGTCCTGCAGCAGCCTTGTAAACAGCACGGTGTCTTTGCCCGATTTCAGGCGCTCGGCCAGCGAAGTCCGGATAATGTAGGTCAGGAACTGCGACGGGTTCAACCCGATTTCAGCTGCCTGGTGGAAGAAGAAAGAAGACGGTAACATGCCCGAGGTCGTGTTCGGGTCGTTCAGGAACAGCTCGCCGCTTTCGGTAATAAAGCCATCGAGGCGGGCATATACGTTAAAGCCAAGCGCGACAAACAGCTTGCTGCAGGCTTCCCTGATGCGCTGAATCTCTTCGGTTGGCAAGTTAATCGGTGTAATTTTACGGCTCAGGCCCGGCAGGTATTTAGATCGGTAATCGAATAGTTCGTTGCCCTTCACGATCTCGGTTGGAGGCAGCGCAATAGGCTTTCCGGTTTCGTCCTGCACCACAATGCACGAGAACTCCTTACCACTCACAAATGCCTCTACCAGCACCAGTTGCTCCCGCTCCACACTGGCTAAGCGTAAGCTATCAGCGGAGGTACTGCTAAAGGTATGGTTTATCTGCGCCAGCAGTTCCTCCGGATGGTACACCCAGGTGCCATCGGCCAGCACCACCGGCATACCGATTCCCTCCCTGATGTCGACGAGCTGTTTCATGCTGGCTACCTGCTTCTCCTCGTCCAAGGCTAGCCACTGCTGCTTGTAAATGGTTTTAGTAAAGAAGCTTCGCTCCACGGCCTGCTCAAAAGCATTGAAATCTTTTTCGCGCACAATAGACACACCAATAGACGAACCCTGGTGCGGTGCCTTGAGCACCAGCGGCAAACCAAGTTCCGAAACAAGTTCTGCAAAGATACCTTCGCGCTGGCTAAGGTCAGACCACTGGTTATAAGAGATAGTTTTGTAGGCCGGAGTAGGGAAACCGTGCTGGCGGAGCATTTCTTTCTGGGCCACCTTGTCTATGCCGATGGCCGAAGGCAGAATACCGGAACCGGAGTACGGAATATGATACCACTCCAGCAGCCCCTGTATACTGCCATCTTCGCCATGTGGGCCGTGCAGCGTCAGAAAAGCAAAGTCGAAATGTTGCCGGAACTCGTGGGGCAGCAGGCGCTTGCCGGTTTTGGCTATAATGGCGTCCTGCTCGGCTATGCTCAGTTCTCCCAACGACTCCATGTACACCTGCAACTGGTGCACGCTCTCGGGCAGCGACTCTACCGGCGGGTAAAAATCGCGGATGGTGCCTTTGTAAATAAAGCGCCAGTCCAGCAGAATAAAGTTGCCCAGGCTGTCGGCAAACACCGGCACGGCCTCAAACAAAACCTTGTCCAGATTATCGAAAACTGTACGACCACCTGCAAACGAGATTTCACGCTCGCGCGACGGTCCTCCAAAGATTATTCCTACTCTCATTCCTGCAAAGGTAGTAAATTTAGTTACTTCTATACCAATACCAATTGGCTGCAAATGTAACGTGTAAGGCCGGTACAATAGTTTTAATTAAAATTCAAAATTAGAGGTTCAAAATTGAGAATTTGGTTTGAGAAGAAGGTTGACTTTCAGGTTCATAGGCAATTATTCTAATAAAAACAGCCTTCAGAAGACTTTTCAGCTTTTAGAGGTCAAGGGTCTGAACCTTTTGAGTATGCCTCGGCGAGGATTTCCAGGATGAACCCATTCAACATTATAATCATTTAACAATTCTACTAGGCAGCAGTCATTCTACCGTTACTCACTCCACCACCAGCAGCCCTAGACCTGCTCTAACAGTGCCAACAAGAAATAATGATCTTTGTCAGTCGGGGTAAAGAGTTCATATGTAATTAACTATATTTGTCCATATATCCGCAATAGCAGTATACAGTAGGTAAACCTGTGGCACAGCTGCCAATTGCAGATCAAATTCAAACAAAAAGAAAACACTACTTATGAGAACAGTAGACAACTACAACTTTGCCGGCAAAAAGGCACTTGTACGTGTTGACTTCAACGTACCGCTCGACAAAGAGTATAACATTACGGACGACAACCGTATTCGTGCGGCAGTACCTACCATCCAGAAAATTCTGGCTGACGGTGGTGCTGTTATCCTGATGTCGCATTTGGGGCGGCCTAAAACCGGACCAGAGGAAAAATTCTCGCTTAAGCACCTGGTAAACCGCCTGTCGCAGGAGTTCCAGACAAACGTGAAGTTCGCCACCGATTGCATTAGCGATGACGCCGTACAGCTGGCAAACGACCTGCAGCCAGGCGAAATCCTGCTGCTGGAGAACCTGCGTTTTTATAAAGAGGAAGAAAAAGGCGATGCTGCCTTTGCTGAAAAACTTGCCAGGCTCGGCGATGTATATGTAAACGATGCCTTTGGTACCGCTCACCGCGAACACGCTTCTACGGCAGTGGTAGCCCGTTATTTCCCGAACGACAAGGTAATGGGCTACGTAATGCAGGCCGAGCTGGAAAATGCCCGCCGGGTACTAGAAAAAGCAGAACGCCCTTTCACCGCTATTATGGGTGGAGCCAAAATTTCTGATAAAATTATGATTATTGAGCAACTGCTCGACCGTGTTGACAACCTGCTGATCGGTGGTGCCATGTCGTACACGTTTGTGAAAGCAGACAGCGGCGCTATTGGCTCATCTTTGGTAGAAATGGACAAGCTGGACCTGGCCAATAAACTGATTAAAATGGCAAAAGAAAAAGGCGTGAACAT
>NZ_VRTY01000048.1 GCF_008017455.1 Pontibacter qinzhouensis
CTTAGGGTCCAGGCCTACTACATACTTAGGTGTAACAGCCGTATCGTCTATAACAATACCTGAAACCTTACCTGTAGTTTTTGCCACCTGCGCAGGCACATCGTCCAGACTGGCCGCACTAACTTTTACGAGGGCAGCTATATCATCTAATAAAGCAAGAAGTCCGGAAGCCATATTTGTTATCTTAAGTTTATTTGCCTGCTACTGCATAAGAAAAGTACCTTGCCATAACGGCCCCGGCGCTTTAAAGTTCTTTATGCAATACATAGCAAGTAAAGCATAATTTACCGGACTTATACGAATGAAAGAGTATCCGTAGCAAATTTTTCAGTGTAAATAGCTGAATGATGAGTCTTCGTTTTTTTGCACCTGACAGTGTGCCAGAAAGGCTGCATAAACAAGAAATGTAAAGGCAGGATTTATTTCTTACGATGTGAGGCAAACTGACGAAGCAGTTAGTAGTAGCGGTAGAATAACCAAAAAAGCTGCCCCGTTTCCAGAGCAGCTTTTTTGAATTATTAATTTTTGTTGTTCCTTAAAACGGTCAGCAAAAATCTAACATCTGAAATTAAACGAGTTCGTGCTTGATTAGGTACTCTGCAATTTGCACGGCGTTGGTAGCGGCACCTTTACGCAGGTTGTCAGCCACAATCCACATGTTTACGGTGCGAGGCTGCGTTTCGTCCAGGCGAACTCGGCCAACCAACACTTCGTCTTTGCCATGGGCATCTTTCGGCATCGGGTACTCCAGGTTCTTCACATTGTCAACTACTTTCACGCCATCTGTCTCACCTAGTATGCGGTAGATGTCGTCCAGCGAGAAATCTTTCTCAAACTCTACGTTTACCGACTCCGAGTGGCCGCCCATTACAGGTATGCGCACTGCTGTCGCCGTTACCCGAATAGAGTCGTCGCTCATGATCTTCTTTGTTTCGAGGATCATTTTCATTTCCTCTTTAGTATAGCCATTGTCCTGGAACACATCGATGTGCGGCAGCACGTTCAGGTCGATGGTGTACGGGTATGCCATGTCGCCTTCTTTGCCGGCACGCTCGTTCATGAGCTGGTCAACGGCGTTTTTGCCAGTACCTGTTACCGACTGGTAAGTGCTCACCACAATACGCTTCATTTTCAGCTCCTGGTGCAGGTTGTTCAGGGCCACCACCATTTGTATGGTAGAGCAGTTCGGGTTGGCAATAATTTTATCGTCTTTGGTCAGTTCTTTTGCGTTTATCTCCGGCACTACCAGTTTTTTGGTAGGGTCCATGCGCCAGGCCGAGGAGTTATCTACTACCACGGTGCCAACTTCTGCAAATTTTGGAGCCCACTCAGTGGAGGTGCTGCCACCGGCAGAGAAAATCGCAATTTGCGGGGCAGCCGCCACCGCGTCCTGCAACCCGATAACCTTTATCTGTTTACCCTTAAACGCCATCTGTTTACCAACAGATCTTTCTGAAGCAACTAACAATAATTCATCCACCGGGAAGTTTCTTTCTTCCAGCACTTTCAAAATTTCGCCGCCAACAAGTCCTGTGGCGCCTACAACTGCTACTTTCATGTTTAAAGTTTATAAATAAATAGATAAATGGTTTTTATATGTTAATGTAATGAACTCCATGTTTACATACGCTGCTAAAGCATAATTTAACCCTTGACTAAATTTCTCTAAAATGGCTTCGGAAGGCCATTTTCATTTAAATAATTCAGAAAACGGGCAACTTTACCTGCTTTCTGCAACAACTAAAACTCACCTGCACCTGCTGTGCTATAAGCTACGGGGAGGCAGTTTAATCCTGCTGTTTCTACAGCTCTAACTGCTGCGGAGCGTTGTTAGCTGCCATACCAAAATTAAACCAACTCCCGTAAAAGTCCCAAAGCATACAGCCTTTTCTTTTATAGCTGGCTTAGGCGCGCCTGTTCGCTACACGAGCAGGCGGGGTTGCAAAGTAAATAAGTTTTCATCACAATTCTACACATGAAACAAACTTTACTCATTCTCTTACTGCTATTTCCGTATTTTTTGAATGCTCAACTTCAGGAAAATTTCGCTGACGGCAATTTCACCCAAAGCCCCACCTGGTCTGGCAACACCGAAAGCTTTGTGGTAAACACATCGGGGCAGCTGCAAAGCAATGGCCCCGCAGTTACAGGCAGCACACTGGTGCTCACCACCCCGCTGCAGGCTGTTACCGGCACCGTATGGGAATTCTGGGCGAACCTGCGGCTGGCCACCTCCTCGGGCAACTACGCCGATATTTTCCTGATCTCCGACTCCGATGACCTGAACGGCAACAACAGCGGCTATTTTGTACGTATAGGCGGCACCCCCGATGAGGTGAGCCTTTTCCGGAAAGACCGTGGCGGCAACCCGGTATATGTGATAAACGGGCAGGATGGTACCATTGGCAGCAGTACCAACAATGTGGTGCGGGTGCGGGTAACGCGCAGCATCAGCCAGGAGTGGCACCTGGAAATTGACCTGACGGGGCAAGGACAGAGTTACCAAAGCCAGGGCACCGCCACCGATGCCACCTACACCCGCTCCGGTTACTTCGGTATTTTGCTCCGCTACTCCTCTGCCAACAGCCGCAATTTCTATTTCGATGATTTTAATGTAACTGATACTACTCCACCTGCCTTAGTTGCTGCTCAAACACTAAGTCCGCAGCAATTGGAATTGCGCTTTAACGAACCGCTGGCCCAACAGCAAGCTACCAATACCGCCAATTACACCCTAAATGGTAACTTACAGCCCACAACAGCCACCCTTACCGAGGCAGGCACCGTGCAGCTGCAGTTTAGCCAGGCGTTCAGCTCCGGCACCAACATCATCAGCATAACCAACCTCTCCGACCTCTACGGCAACACCCTGGCAGAGCCGGTGCAGAGCAGCTTTTCTTTTGTGCTGCCTGCGGTGCTGCCCGGTTACAACGAATTGCTGATTACCGAGATTATGGCCCGTGAAACACCTGCCGTAGGCTTGCCTGCACAAGAATACATTGAGCTCTTTAACCCCACCAACCGGGTGCTAACACTGCAGGGAATCCGTTATTCTGATGCTACCTCTACCACTATCCTACCCAATGTGCAGCTGCAGCCCGGAGAGTATGCGGTGGTGGTGCCGAATAACCAGGTGCAGAACTTCACACAGTTTGGCCGCGCCATTGGCATCAGCAACTTTCCGAGCCTGAACAACACCGGCGAACTGCTGCAGCTCCGCCAGCCAAACGGGCGGCTTATTTTTGCTGTGAACTACAACGACACCTGGTACAAAGACAACACCAAGCGCAACGGTGGCTGGAGCCTGGAGATGATAGACGTCAGCAACCCCTGCACCGGTTTCGAGAACTGGACAGCCGCTGCAGATCCTCGTGGTGGCACACCGGCTCAACCCAATTCTGTGGCTACCTCTAACCCCGATACCACGCCGCCCCAACTTTTAGATGTAACAGCCACTGCACCCGACCGGCTGCTCCTGCGGTTTAACGAGCGGCTCGATAGTGCGCAGGTCGCAACACCTGTACGCTATAACCTTAGCCCGGCTGTGGCTGTAAGTAGCGTACAGGTACAGGGGCCACTGTTTACGGAGGTGGTGCTGCAACTGGCAAACCCGCTACAGGAGCTGCAACAGTACACCCTGTCGGCTACGGGTATAGTAGACTGTGCCGGCAACCTGAATAGCCAGCCTATACGAGCTACCTTTGCCTTGCCCTCCGCTCCTGCCCCAGGCGATGTGGTGATAAATGAAGTGCTGTTTAATCCGCGCACAGGCGGCGTAGACTTTGTAGAGCTGGTGAACCGCAGCAGCAAATACCTGAACCTGCAGAACTGGCAGCTCGCCAACATCAGCAACGACAGTGTAGCTAATCACCGCACCATTACCGCCACCAGCTATGTGCTGGCACCGGGGCAGTACGTGGTGCTCACATCCAACCCCGAAAACATTAAAATGAACTATCCGGCTGGCCGCGAAGAAACATTTCTGCGCATGACGAGCCTGCCGGCTTACCCCGATGCTGCCGGTACGGTGGTAGTGCTGCAGCCAAACGCCCGCATTGCCGATCGCTTCGACTACAACCAGAACATGCACTTCGGGCTGCTTGACGACCTGAATGGGGTATCGCTGGAGCGGATACGGCTGGAGGGGCCAACCACTGGCAGTAATTTTCATTCGGCTGCCAGTGCCGCAGGCTATGCCACGCCTGGCTACCTGAACTCGCAGGCACAGGAGCAGCAGGTGGTCGCCAACATTTTCAGCGTAGAGCCGAAGGTATTTACACCCGATGGCGACGGCCTCCACGACTTTACCACCCTGAACTACAGCACCGATAGAACAGGGTTTATGGCCAATATTACGGTTTTTGATGAGCGCGGGCGGGAGATCAGGAAACTGGTGCGGAATGAGCTATTGGCCACTAACGGCTTTTTCCGCTGGGATGGCCTGCGAGAAGACGGCACCAAGGCGGCTATCGGCTACTATCTTTTCTACATAGAGCTCTTCGACCTGGATGGCCGCAAAAGTGTGCACAAGGAGAAGGTGGTGGTAGGGGGCGTATTCTGAGAAGGTGGAAGATGGCGGCACTTATTCCGAAAGCACTTCGGAGAGTACAGCCAGCGACTTGATCTCGCCCAGTTTTTCTACATGCAGCTGGTAGTACCGGATAAGTATGGCCAGCAGTTCCCGCCTTACTTTACCATTTGGTATGCCCGCCTGCCCTGGCGTTTGCAGCAGTTGGTCGAAGTAAGCTTCGTAAACCTGCAACGACAGTACCGTAGGCACAGCAGTAACGACCGCGGAGGGAGCCGAAAACGCCACCTGCTCAATTATTTCGGTGCCTGAACTTGGCCCAAAACCCAGGTGGTGACTTAACTGCAGCAGAAAAACCAGGTGAAAATTCTCAAAACCTGTCTCCAGCTCATCGAAGTGAATAATGGATTGGTACAGAAAAGCGAACAGCGATGGGTTCTCCTCCTCCTCTTTCACCGTGCGCGAAACCATCTCCGACAGGAAAAGCAGAATACTACTCTTCCGGATATCGAAGGGGATACTGCTGAAGGGGTAAGCTGACCGATACTCCGAAATACGGGTAATACCACCCCGCTGCGATGTGTACACTACCATTTCAAGCAAGGTAAATGCCTGGAAGAGGGCAATGCGGGAGCCGCTGTTCTTTTTCCGTACACTGTTTACGATGTAAGATTGCACCCCCAACTGCTCTGTGTATATTTTGGCGATAATGGAGGACTCCCGAAACCGGATATAATTCAGGACAATACCTCTTGTTTTAACCAGCATCTATTCCAGTACAGCTATTTTACTTATACATGCTTGTGTGCCATCACGATCTGAGCTCATAACCAGGTATACACCCGCCTTTACCCGCTTGCCATTGTAGCTACGGCCATCCCAGGTAACGGTGCCACCAGTAGCCTGGGTTTTGTATACCAGAAAGCCTGCCACATCGGTTATGCGCACGCTGGCATTGTTCGGCAGGCCACTTATGCCAATAAGCCCGCTAAAGTTGCGCTCTACCGGGTTCGGGAACACCGTGGCACAATCTGGGGAGCCTTCGGTAATGGTAGCGCCTGCACGGTAAGAAGCCATGCCAGCGTCTGTTGCCACAAACACCTCGCCCGTACGATGCTCCACCGCCACCGAAAGCACTTTGTTTGATGGCAACGGACTATTTTCCGAAGTAAAATGATGAATAGACTCTGTACCGTCGGGGCTGAAAAGCCAGAGGCCGTTGTCGGTTGCCATCCATTTACGGTTGGCACCATCTACGGCAATAGAACGTACAGTTTGTCCATCTAGCAGAGGTCTGCGGTTAATAATGGGTATATAGGCATCAAAAGTCTGGTTTGAGAAGATGGTTCGGGGATCAGTATTATAAAAAACGCCTACTCCGGCAGCAGTTCCTATCCAGATAGCACCATCCTGGTCTTTTGCCATGGAGTAAATAAAACCGTCGGGCAGGCCACCTGCACCTGATCCGCTTGAAACGTGCCTTCTTTCTTTTGTTTCGCTATTAAACACGTAAAGGCCCGTCTGGTTAAAAACCCTTCTGCTGATCGAAAGCCACTTGTTTCCGTAATCGTCCAGCAGCAGCAGGTCGAACCTCGAGGCATCGGGTACGCCAGGCATATTGAAAGCTTCCCAGCGTCCGTCGGAGTGCAGCGCGTGCAGGCTGGGCTGGCCCGGCTGGTGGTTCCGGTTAGTTACCCAGACCACTCCCTCCCGATCCACAGCCAGGTCTGTTACACGTATATATAACGTTTTGTCGTCGGGGTTATTGGCGCTAACCAATGTACTGTTATATCCATTATAGAGTACTGATTTATTCAGACCATTCCACTCAACTAAACCGTTTCCGAAGCTACCAAAGTACATTTTATCTGTAACAGGGTTGTAGGCAGCAGCTACCAGGTCTTTGCCACCAGGAAAAACAGCAGGATCGGGGTAAAGGTGAACGTTGTAGTTGTTCCATTCGCCGTTACGGTATTCATAAAACCCATCATACAGCTCGCTCTGCAGATACGACTCACTGTAGCCACCACTCAGCCCATACACCGCGCCATTGGCAGCATACACTTTAAAGCTATTGCTCGAGTAAGGGCCGTTGGGCACAAAAGAAACAGGATCTGCGCCAGACACGGCCGCTCTAACCAAACCATTGGCGGCATCTGCCACCCACAACATATTATCTGCTCCTACCAGCGCCTCGCGTGGCTGCCGGTATTTCTGGTTTGTGAGTACCGAAGCTTGCCCTGCATTGTTCAGCAACAGAATGCCAGCATCAGCCGAGGCTATAAAATATCCTGCTGTGGCTCTCAGGCTCCGCAGACCATGCAGCACTGGCAGTTGCAGGGGCGCCCAGGCGTTGCCGCCCCACCTGAACAAACCGTTCATGGGGGTTCCGGCAATAAGGCTACCGTTAAAGACTTGCAGGGTGTTGGTTATGCCTGCCCAGGCAAGGCCTGTATTGCGGTTTTGCCAGTTATTAAAATCCTGCAGGTTGGTACCGCTCAATCTGGCTGCCCGCACACCTATATTCGACGAAATAAAAATGCTGTCCTGATGGATGGCAACGGCATTTACGTTAAACACCTCACCAGAAGGACCCAGGTTACTGTAAGTGTCCCTGATTTCGTGTTTAACCAGGTCTAGCACCACTACTCCGAAACTGCACGAGAGGTACGCTAGTTTTTTATGGATAAGAATGTGCCGTATGGCTTTTTCGCCGGTTATGGTTTTCCTGAAAATATCGTTGATGTTGATGATCTGGTTGCCACGCAGCAGGTCGATGTTGGTATTGGCGTAAGCAATTACCAGCGTTTCTGTTTCAGGGTCGTAGCGAAGAGAGCTGATACGCTGTTCGCGCAGGCCATCTACCTTGGAGAGGGTCTGGATGGCATCGTATTCTTTATCGTAGAAGAAAAGGCCGCTCTGGGTCGCACAGTACACCTTGTCGGGAGTTTCGGCTACAGCCCGGCCCTGCTGGTAAGGCACATGCAGTTGCCAGCCTCCAATGGCTAGCTTGCTTTGCCCATACACCTGACCAGTCCCTGCCACTACAAGGCTTAGGAGTAACAATGCCTGTAAGGCATAATGCTTCAATATTCCTGCTGCTGCTATGCTCTGTAATGGTTTCTTCATCTTGTATACTAAAGGCTTGTAGTGAGCCGAAATCGTTTAAGACTTGTTGCCGGCAAGGTATTGTAAAGAGAACAAATTTGCCTCCTTTCGGTTCATGAGCCAGATTGGTTGGTCAAATTTTCTTTAGGCAACTGAATAGCCTTTAACTTAGATCCTCGTAAATAACAGAAAATTTAAGAGAATATTACTTACGCTGCAGCAGTATTAGCACTTGTTGGGGTATGGCCAACAGGCGCTAGCGTAAGGCTTTTCTACCTTCCAGAAAGCAGTGCCGGCAACGCGCCTCATACGACTCTGTTTCGCCGAGCAGCACCTGTTGCTCTGAAAGGGCATTGCGAAACGAATAAGTAGCAATATCGCCACACTGCACACAGATGGCGTGCACTTTGGTAACGTACTCTGCCACCGCCATCAGGTCGGGCATGGGGCCAAAAGGTTTGCCCAGGTAGTCCATGTCGAGGCCCGCTGCTATTACCCGCACACCACTGTTGGCCAGCTTTACGCATACTTCGGCCAGACCATTATCGAAAAACTGGGCTTCGTCTATGCCTACTACATCGCAGCTGCCGCCCAGCAGCAGCATATCCTGAGCAAAATCGATGGGTGTGGAGCGGATGGCATTGGCATTATGCGACACCACATCTATGTCGTGGTAGCGTTTGTCTATGGCAGGCTTAAAAATTTCGACTTTCTGCTTGGCAATAGTGGCCCTATTGAGCCTGCGAATCAGTTCTTCTGTTTTGCCAGAAAACATCGAGCCGCAGATGACCTCTACCCACCCCCTCCTGTTTGCGTGGTTTCCGTTGCCAACGCGCGGTTCTATAAACATTTATTTAAAAGATTTTTATTAGTTATGAGTTCAAAGTTGATCAATTCACTCACTCGTTCACTCATTCAAAACTTCTCCAAAACAACCATTAAACAATTTAACAATCAGCAACAAGCAAACAATCAACGCTCAAATTATTCGAATGAAAACAGCCTTCCAAAGGATTTTCGCCTGTTTTTAGTCAAGGCTTGCCTATGCTTTAAGGGCGGCTATCATCTGTTTCGACGTAGTGCAGGTGAGGCAGCATGGTTTGTTGCGGCACCCGGCCGGCAGCATCGCCATGCAAGGTAGCCTGGCATAACAGGCGCTCGTTTTCCTTTAACCGCCCATTATCGCGGTAGCGCATTTCGTTTATGGTTAATGGCCCGAAGTTCTCCAGTCCCGCAGTTACGATCAGGCGGCAGGTGGTGCAACGGCCTTTGGTTCCGCAGGCATGCATCCAGTCGAGACCTGCTGCCTGTAAGGCCTGGAAAACACTATGCCCGATGGGCACTTCTACCTGCCTGAACGCCAGGTTTAGCACGATCAAGTTTGGCATATTATTTCTATCTTTACAGTTTACAGCAGAACGTAAACCTAAAATGGAAGACAAATATAATCAATTACACCTAGAGCGTTACAGCAAAGACCTGGCAAACTTGCTTTGCGACCGCCACTTTGCCTCTTACGACACAGTTAATGGTCCTCAGCTGCTTGGTTTTACTCCTATTAAGCAGGTAAATCTTTTTGTAATAAAGGAGCTCCTGATGAAGTGGCACCACGAAATGGCTAACCTGCGCAGCCCGTACTTCGACTATGAGCACGAAGATGTAAAGGAGGCGCTGCTGAACTTCATGAATGTGGTATCGCGCAAGATACTGATGAAGCGCAACGCGTTTGAGCCACTGCTGCAGAAGGCTGTTTACGACACGTTTTTGCTTGTGCTTGCCCCGCCTACCGTTTTTGAAGAGAGATTTCTGCGGATACAGGAAGAAATTACGCTTCCCAAGCTGCAGGACAACCTCAAATACTTAGACCTCGACAAACAGGTGGTAGCAGGGTTTATAGACACCTTATCGCCTACTAGCCGCGACCGCGATTACATTTTGAGCCGCTACAGGCTCTACAGCAATGCTCATGTAAACAACCGGACGCCCCTGCACGAGCTGGTGGAGAAGTTTAATACGTTGCTGCCTATAAGTGAGCGGGAGCTTTTGAGCATAGCAACACCTGCGCCACAGGAGTTGGCAAAGCCCACGCCTGCTGCCCCCGTAGAAGAGAAAGATGTGGTAGCGCCTATACATATGGCCCAGCGTGAAGCATCTGTTCCCAGACCTATTACAGAAGCTCCAAGAGTTGCCGTGCAGCCTCAGGGCAACCTGAACGAGCGCTTTAAAATAGCTGAACGCCCCACCCTGAACGAAAATTTCTACAAAGGCACTTCAGCCACCTCACTGGCCGACTCGCACAGCAACCGTAAAATCGAGTCGCTTAAGAACTCAATCTCTATAAACCAGCGCTTCAGCTTTATAAATGAGCTTTTTGATGGAGATAACATGACTTATTACCAATCGATAAAACAGCTGGATGAATTTGGGCACCCCGAGCAAGCCAAACAATTTGTAACAGAAGAACTGGCCTCTAAATATGACTGGTCTAAAAAGCAGGAACACGTAAGCAAATTACTCCACCTGATCGAGCGCAAATTCGCCTAAACACTGTTCTATAGCAGGGCATAGCTGCTGGTGTTACTCCTTGGTAGTAGCGCCAGCAGCTTTTTTGTTACATGTAATAGCCCGCTCATTATAGTCGGCCACGCAACTAATCGGAATTTATAACACATTTTATGCAAATCATATAAAATGGTGTGTCGTGAATCGTGCCCGTATCTTTCAAGGCGATGCAATTTCTGAATATGATAAGTGAAGTCGCAGGCTATAACTTAGAAGCAATTTATAAGTAAATGCGTTCTGCAGAATAAGGAGAGCAAATATTGCAAATATGAGATTCTAATACTAAATATGCAGTCGGGTTACAATTCTATATAGAATTAGGCGAGTGGCATTTTAACAAAAAAATTCTGCCGCCGACACAAACTACTTTTAATCTCGTACTATCAACCTGAATAACTTTTTAAACGAACTATGAAAGACGATTTTGACTTTGATGAGGATGCCAATTTCAGCTTCGACGATGAGGAAGAGGATGATGACTTTGGCATGACGTTTGAAGAAGATCTGTACCTCATGATACGGGAAAAGCTTCGTGATACCATTCATGAGTACAAGGCGCAATTCCCGGTTCTGAAGAAACTTGAAACCTCTGTCAGTAACTTTAAAGTGAAGGCAGCCAACACCGACGACTCGAAGTTTTACCCGTTAGCTGCAAAGTTATTGGCAGAGCACATTAAGCCGCTAACTGAAGAATCGGAAGAGATAATGGAGATATATACCTCGATGCAGGCTGATATTACCCGGTTTAAAAACCAGCGTGCCCACGGGCATGAGGGAGACTTGTATCTTTCTGCTTAGAAGCAATATAAATTAGCCGATTTTGTTTAAAGATTATTTCTTCTTAAAATCACAATTCAAAAATTTAAAGTATTATAAATCAGTAATATTGTATTGAAAATTTAATGCAAAATTCTAATTTATTTAGTTTGTGAAAAATTAAAGTTAACTTTGGCTGTTACTGTTAACAGGCGCTTTCCTGTAGATAAAGTAATAACACAACTAGTAAAAGCTGAATATAATTTTTCATTATTTGAATTTGCTACACTAGTTGGTGTTTCAGGAGTATGCAGTTACCCTAAAATGCAGTAATTTTTTGTTGATGATAAGCTGCTGCCATGTATTATGAATATTGAGCAGCTTTAAGATTGACAGACTGCAAGAAAGTTATTTTTTTTCGCTTGCAACCTTTTAATGATTTAATGAATCTTAAGAGTAAACAAACTATTTTTTTGTGATACTATCGCCTCTACTCTTTCAGAAATCTACCAAACTTTATTTCCCAACCAGGATGCCCTGTAGCAGGCTAATTGATGGGGAGCAGTATCTTATACAAACAGTAGATAAGAAACTGGCCCTTACCACTCACCGGGTTATCCAAACCCGAAAACCGTGGGACCTGAGAGGCAGCAACTCTATTATGTTGGAAGATATCTCTAACTGGGAAATAAAAACCACCGGCAAAGCCCTTTACCTGGGACTCAGCATAGCAGCCGCCTTAATGGTGTACTTTAACGACTCATTTGCTTTGGTAAGTGGCTTTTTTCTGATGCTTTATATGATGACCCGCTACCGCCGGGTACATATTCTATCAGAAAAAACAACCATGGTGCTGCCGCTTGATGTAGAAGAATCGCAGCTAGAAAAGCTTATTGAAATGGTCAGGCAGGCAAAAAAAGCGCGCCTGAGTGTCATTAACCACCAGGCACAGCAATCTTAACACAGCAAATAGCAACTTAAACTATCGAAACTCGAACTTGTACTGTCATCTGTTAAAGGACACAGGCCATAAGATTTTATCTTAATCCTGTTAGAGTAAATAATCAAATGTTGATTTCTGATAGGTTGTGTTGTCAACTTTATCATCATACAACGCAATTTCTGGCAAGTAATCTATTTAGCGCCCCAAGGCGCTATTTTTTTTGCCTCCAGCTACTGCAACGGCACTACCTGCGTTGGTATAGCTGGTCGAATATGCTTATCTTTAAAAGTTTTACCGGATACAGCAGCAAACATGCCAGCAGAAGAAACACTATATCAGGATAAGGTGAAGGCTCACCAGCAGAAGATAAAGCAGGTATTTAGTGAAATGGCAAAAGTAGTGGTAGGCCAGTCTTACATGGTAAACCGCTTACTGATAGGCTTGTTTACAGGCGGGCACATTTTGCTGGAGGGTGTACCTGGCCTGGCAAAGACCTTAACCATTAACTCGCTCTCTAAAGTACTGCGCCTCGATTTTCAGCGCATTCAGTTCACGCCCGACCTGCTGCCATCAGACCTCATCGGCACCATGATCTATAATCAGAACGCTTCCCGCTTTGAGGTGAAAAAAGGACCTATCTTCGCGAATCTTATTCTCGCAGACGAAGTTAACCGCTCGCCAGCCAAGGTGCAGTCGGCCTTGCTCGAGGCCATGCAGGAAAAACAGGTGACTATAGGAGAAACAACCTACAGCCTCGACCTGCCTTTTCTGGTGCTGGCTACCCAAAACCCGGTGGAGCATGAAGGCACTTACCCACTACCCGAAGCACAGGTAGACCGGTTTATGATGAAGGTCTATATAGACTACCCTAAAAAGGCTGATGAGCTGGAGATTATGCGACGCATGGCCAATATGTCGTTCAACGACACGGTAGCCAAAGTTCTGTCTAAAGAAGACATTTTTGCAATCCGGAATGAGATAAACCAGGTGCAGATATCAGAGACATTGGAAAAGTATATTATAGAGCTGGTGTTTGCCACCCGCCGCCCTGCCGAATACGACCTGAATGAGTTTGCCGATTATATACAGTTTGGTGTTTCGCCACGCGCCAGCATTGCCCTGAACCGCGCCGCCAAAGCTGTTGCCTACTTTGATGAGCGCGATTATGTACTGCCCGAAGACATAAAAGACGTAGCCTACGATGTTATGAACCACCGCATTATACTTAACTATGAGGCCGAAGCCGACAATATTAAAACCAAAGACTTTATAGAAGCCGTTTTGCGGAAAGTACCTATCAGTTAACGAAGCGCCGCCGCTCGCAGCTTCTACAAAAAAGGGAGTGTTTCTGTTGTAATTCTTTACAATGGCAACGCTCCCTTTTTTTGTTGCGTACTCCTTACTCTCTGCTAAGCAGTAAGAATACTGCTTTACAAGCAGTGGCTGCCGCAGAACAAAACACTTTATAAACTAACAAAATAAACTATGTTAAGAGGCTTAATGAAATTTTTCCTGCTCAGCAGGCTGCTGGGCGGTGGCAGAAGAGGCGGCGGCAGAGGCCGTGGTGGCTGCGGAATGGGTGGACTTGTACTTATAATTCTGGTGGTGGTTATTTTCTTTTTGTTCAGGAGCTGCAGCGGAGGCGCCCCTGCATACGACTTTTAACCCTTGACCTTAAAAAAGCCTAAAACCCTTGGAAGGCTTTTTTTATTAGAATAATTGGTTGATAGCTGGTTGTTGGTTGTTAAATGGTTGATTTGGAGATGGGAAGATCTGGAAATTTGAAGATGGAGAAATTTTTGATTGAGTGAATGCATGAAAACTCTAAACTCAAAAAAATCTAGTGTTTAACATCTAAAAAAATCTCCGTAAGGCCGTTTTTATTAGAATAATTGAGCTGCATTTTATACAGACTGAAGCTATAAAAAAGAAACCCGCCAGTTGGCGGGTTTCTCGTAGAGTGGGAGACTAAGCCACTCTACTACGATTGCAGCATTATTTCTCACCCATAAATTTGCAATCAATTCCTTATATTAATAAGCAGTAGTATTTGGAGTCCAGTTAGTCCAACCTGCAGTCCAGTCTGTTGTACCAAAGGCACCGATATATGATACTTGCTCAAAGAAGCTGTCTAACCCTGTGAAGTTGGCACCTGACTGTAATTGAGCACCTGTAGTGAAGCTCGGAGCACCATCTTGTTTGAAAGAACCAGTTAGACCCAGTGTAGCGGCATCTGATACCACGCTGTTTCCTTTTTCTGCAGCGTTGAACCAGGTGGCAACATCAAAAGTACTAGAAGACGTAACAGTAAGAGCTTTTCCTGCTGGAACACCGGCAATTACAGTGTTCTGAATTTTGAAAGTACCTGCTGTTGCATTTGTTTCTGTAGGAGCACCATCTAGCAGCAAGCCAACTGGCCAGCCAGCAACAAGTGAGTTGTGCAGTTTAGTTTGGTTGTTACGACGCAGGTGCAAGCCACGGCCATAGTTGCTGTTTACAGTAGCAGTAGCACCTGGAGCAAGCGGACCGAATAAGCTTACGTTAGAATAAGTTGGTGCTGTAATAGGAGTAGCAGAAGTACCGTTAGAATCGTTGTCTGATTCAAAACCATTAGAGGCAGACACATCGGCTACAGCCGGATCAGAAATACCAACTAAAAACTGCAGCTTACCTGAGAAGCCATTATCAGTATCGAACATATCGTCTACAGTTTTGTAAGCGATAAGGTGCTTAGCGTTTACTGTACCACCAAACCACTCAAAGGCGTCGTCTCCGCAATGCGATACCTGCACATAATCGATGGTAGTACCAGCTCCAACGCCACCTAAAGTAAGACCATTGATCTCGTTGTTTGGCTGGAAAGCAATACCAGGGAACTCTATACGTACATAACGCAGCACACCAGAGTTATCGTTAGGGTCTGTACCACCGTACTCCCTTTGAACACCTCCTTCTATTACAGCAGAAGAACCAAGGTTAACAGGAGCTTTACCCAGAATAATAATACCTCCCCAGTCGCCAGCTGCACGACGGTTAACTGGTTGGTTAGAGGTGAAAACGATTGGCTTATCGACTGTACCATCTGCCATGATTTTACCACCACGCTCCACAATTAAAGTACCTCTTGAGGTAGATTCCCCCATAATTACTGTACCTGGCTCAATAGTAAGGGTAGCACCCTCTTGAATGTACACAAATCCTCTTAAAAGGTATTTAGTACCTGCACGCATGGTAAAGTTTGCAGATGCAGAACCGGAAACTACTGTCATACCGTTCTCCTCTGTAGTAGTTAACTGCCCCGCCGGATCTACAGTCTCATTTTCGTCATCGTTACAGGCAACGAAAGAAACTGCCAGAAAAGCTACCAGCAATAAGTTGAATAATTTTTTCATAATTGAAATTGAATTAGTTAGTAAGGGTTTAATGATTGTTTGGTTGGGTATGGTTAGAATTTGTAGGTTACGCCCACAGTGGAGTACTGCCCTCTCTGCGACTCCCGGAAAGGCTCATCAACAGATGTAATTTTATTGTCTGCATCAGAATCCTGGATCAGGCGAAGCTTCTGGTTAAGCAAGTCAGAAATACCAGCTTTTAACTCGAAATGCTCACCCAAGGCTTTTGTTATGGTCAGGTCTATCTGGTTGCGGGGCATCTCATAAATTGTTTCGCGAAGGTTACTTCCAGCTGCAAAAATTCGCTGGCCAATTATGTTGTACAGCAGGTTCACCTGGAGTTGCCTGGCATCATCCTGGTAATAGATACCGGCATTTACTACATATGGAGACTGCCCCACCATCTGGCGTTTTCCTGGTTGGTAGGCTGCACTTGTCTCCGTTAATTGTACCTGGCTTTTGTTTAGGGCAGCATTCAGAACAAGCGTGGTATTCTGAATAAGAGCCGATTCAGACAAATTCAAAAGCGATTTTCTTACTTCTGCTTCCAAACCCACGCTATAGGCATTTTGGGAGTTTTCGAAGGTAATTGTGTTAGCACCAGAAGTGTTGGCAAAAACAGTTTCTATTGGCTTGTTAAAGTATTTGTAGAAGGCTCCGATAGAGATCAGCTCCGTTGGGTTAGGGTAGAACTCATAACGCATATCTGCATTATAAATAGTTGCTGTTACAAGGTTTGGTTGCCCCATTACTTCCAGTTGGTAAACAAAGTCATAGTAAGGCGACGGTGCCAGTTCTCTGAATTCCGGACGGTTTACGCTCATACTTGCTCCGGCACGCAGCATAGCACGTGGTGTAAGTTCGTAAGTAAAGTTAGCGGAAGGTAGAACACTTAATTTTGGTGTGTTCTGATCTATTTGCTGGTAAGTTAGAGACAGAGCTTGCAATTGCTGGTTGTTATACTCCACCCGTACACCTCCTGATGCTGACAATTTTTCTGTTAAAGGCGTAACACCTCCTATAAAACCTGCCAGCAGAGTGTTTTGTGCCTTGTAATTGTAAAGCGGGTTCTGATCTTCAAGTATGGTCCAGCCGGTTGTATTGTTAATATTATTTGGAGCCAGAGCCTGGTTAATTGGCTGAAACTCTAAGCTTTGATTGAAAGAACCTGTGTTAGATGGAGCAAAGCTGAAAAAGCGTGCATCATAGTCTCTGTTCTTGCGCTCAACATAAAAACCGGCACGGATTAAAGGAGCATTCTCAGAGGTTGAATCAGCAGCATTAAATTTATGCTCTATTTGCCCGTTAGCCATTACGACATGCTCATTAAGGTTAGAGTAAAAACGACCCAGATCGCTTGGGGATGGGATTGGCTGATACATAATAGCAAAAGGACCATCCGGGCTGCTGCTACCCGTGCGGTAACGACGATAGTCCGGCTCATTTCTGTTGGTATAAGAGTAGCCTCCGGTCCAGGTAACAGTCGTTTTGTCGTCTTCAGACTCGTGTGTTCCTTGTAATTGGCCTGAGTAAATGCTACGGCTCTCGTAACGAAGTGCATAATTGCGCTGAAAGCGGTGCGGCCCTGTGTTATCGGTTCCTTCACGTTCAAGCACTTCGCTTACACCTAGTTGGTTAAAGAAGTTTCTGAACTCAATCTTATTGTTACTATTCAGTCTGGCCGACCAGTTACTGACTAACCCAAGGCGCGCATTGTTAGTGTAAACTTTATCACGGAAACTCAATTGCGATTCGCTGTACCCTAATTCTTCGTTGAAATCATCATAAGTATTAAAGGTCCCTTTGGTTAGGGTATTGGTGTTGCTATATGAAACAGACGAAACCGAACTTACTTGTGCAGCTCCGAAGTAGAACTGTCGATTTAACCCCAGTGACAAGCGTAAATCAGGCATGGCCGAGGTAGAATTTGGAGCCCAGGTATTAGAGAAAAGCCGACCTGTTTGAGCTATAGCATCCGTCCCTCTTAAGTTACGATCTATATTAGCCGGCACACCACCCGGTATGGCACGATACCCGTTATCATAACCAAGCATGTCGGTGCTGCTTTTGTGGTCTACCAGAAAGTTGTTAAAAGTAGTGCCTACTCTGTAAGAACCAGAAACACCAAGCGTGGTAGAGTTCTCGTTTAC
Source organism: Pontibacter qinzhouensis (assembly GCF_008017455.1). Classification (GTDB taxonomy): domain Bacteria; phylum Bacteroidota; class Bacteroidia; order Cytophagales; family Hymenobacteraceae; genus Pontibacter; species Pontibacter qinzhouensis. The sequence continues at coordinate 17,440 of NZ_VRTY01000048.1, forward strand.
AACGTTTTTTGTATAAATCTTGATGACTCCACCACCAAACTCACCAGGTAGTTCAGGGGAACCGTTTTTGTAGACCAAGATACGGTCAATAACACTGGTTGGCAATAAATCGAAAGAAAAGGCACGTGAATCTGTTTCTACACTTGGTGTTAGGGCATCGTTGAGCATTACTGTATTGTAGCGCTGCCCCATACCCCTTATAACCACATAGCGGTCGTTCATAACAGTTACACCAGGTATACGCCGTACAGTAGCAGCTGCGTCTCTATCCTGCGACTTGGCAATTTGCTCACCAGACATACCGCTCACTACTACTTCGCTTTGGCGCATCTGCTGCATTACGGCCATCTCCGTGTTAGTCTGCCGTGTACCTACAACCTCTACAGCTTCTATAAGGGCGGCATTACTCTCCATTAGCGCGTTTATAGTGGCAGTTTTACCTCCTGCCACTACTACTCCTGTTTTCTCATATGGCTTAAAAGACAAGGAGTTAACTGCCAGAGAATAAGTACCAGGCTCTAAGGCTATTTCATAATTACCGTCAAGATCGGTGGCAGCTCCCTTAGAAGTGCCTTTAACTACCACTACTGCCCCTATTAAAGGCTCTCCGGTAGCTCTATCTGTTACTTTGCCTATTAGTTTACCTTGCTGGGCAAAGGCACTAATAGAAACCATAAGAATGGTGAGAAGTGTAAATAATGATTTCATGTTCTACTTTCAATTTAGTCTCGCTGCAAAAGTAGAGCACTCGTTTTACGCCATCTTTAAGCCAACATTAACATATAGTTAAATAAAGCAGCCTAATATTAAGGCTCTATTAATTGCCCTGGACTTAACTTACTTATTTTAAGTAAAGAACATTTGGATCACTTATACATAGATACTACACCTAAGTACACTCAACCTGGATATGCCGAGTAAAGACGCAATTATTCAAATATAAAGTACCTCCGGAAGGTTTTGATGCAAAATATTGCCGAGGGTTTACCCGACATATTTTACTTGTATGCACTTAGAACCGCCATATTAAATCAAGGAATTACTGCGCCCACTGCAGAACCTTAACATTACCTTAACATTAGCATAACAAACAACTAATACTAGAGCAAGACCTTTGTGGTGCTGGAGCTGGTGCAGCCTGACTAACTGACCTGGCTTTTGTGTTTCTCTCTGTTACGACTGGACCCCGGATCAGAAAAAACAGATTTTGAAGAAAAAATCTCACCCATAATGAATGTAAGAAAGACAGTACAGGCTATCCTGTGGATAGGTATAGTGTATTTAACCGGAGCTACACCTAAGGCTGCTGCGCAAACCGACTCCACTACATCTGTTGTTGTAGCGCCTAGAGCTGCAGAAGAAGGAGCGCCCAAGAAAAAGAGCTGGTCTGAAATCATAAACCTGCGTGGCTACGTGCAGGTGCGTTACAACCGCCTGTTAGAAACAAACCCGCTACTCAAGTGCGACCAGTGCGATAAATCGCTTGGCGAAGGCGGAGGCGTGTTTATAAGAAGGGCGCGCCTTATTTTTAGTGGCAATGTGCACGAGCGGGTTTTCGTTTACCTGCAGCCAGACTTTGCCTCTGCCCCTGGTTCCAACACCCTTAACTTCGTTCAGCTCCGCGATGCCTATTTCGATGTGGCACTCGATAAAGAAAAGGCTTTCAGGCTGCGTATTGGCCAGAGCAAGGTGCCTTATGGCTTCGAGAACATGCAGTCGAGCAGCAACCGCATTGTGCTCGACCGGAACGATGCCCTGAACAGTGCCGTAGCCAACGAACGCGACCTGGGCGTGTTCTTTTACTGGACCCCGCCAGAAATCCGCGCCCGCCTGAACGAGCTGACTAACTCCGAGTTTAAAGGTGCCGGCGATTATGGTATGTTTGGTTTGGGTGTGTACAATGGCCAAACCGCTAACCGCCCGGAAGCCAACAATACGCTGCACGTAGTTGCCCGCATGACCTATCCGTTTAAGCTGCCCAGTGGCCAGTTTGTAGAACCCGGCCTGCAAGCCTATACAGGTAAATATGTAGTTACCCCCGATCAGGTTTCTTCGGGTGTAACCGTGCTGCCAGAATACACCGACCAGCGTGTAGCAGCCTCCATAGCAATCTTCCCGCAACCACTTGGCTTTCAGGCTGAATATAACATTGGCCGAGGCCCCGAGTATGATGCTGCTACAAAATCGGTTATGGTGAAGCCGCTGAAAGGTGGATACGCACAAACCATTTATAAAATTAAGCTTGGAGACCAGTTGCTGCTGCCCTTCGTGAAGGTGCAGTATTACCAGGGAGGTAAAAAACATGAGCGCGATGCTACCGCCCACCGGGTTTACGAAACAGAAATCGGAGCAGAGTGGCAGCCTTTCCGGAATTTTGAACTGGTAGCCGACTATAGCATCGGCGACAGGAGCACGAGCAATGCCAGCACCATCTACAACGGCCCCGGCGATATGTTGGGCAATGGCTTTAACCGCCAGGTAGGCAACAGGCTCAGGCTGCAGGCACAGTTCAACTTCTAGCACCAGACCCTTGACCCTTTTTACCTGAAAACAGCTTCGGAAGGCCTTTTTCATTTGAATAATTTGATTGTTGGTAGCTGGAAGGTTAAATGACTAAATGGTTAAATGGTTGATTGATAGAAGGGACTGAAAGGCCTCGCAGCGTGCGCAGCTCCTGCGAGTGTCTGGGCGAAGCAGAAGAAAGTAAACCAACTGAATCTAATATACCTGAACAGCAATAGCCAGTACAGGAGAAGTGAACACTGAAAATAAATTCAAAAGTCAAAAAAACATCACCAAACTGGCTTTTACCATGCCAGTTCGTTATTAAAAAATAATTATTTAAAGAAAGCTCCACCTAAAACTAATCTCCCGACAAACATCCCGCACATACAACTACTTGGCATACTTGGCAGTATGAGAGTAGTAATTCCTGATTTTAGACCTTAAAGCTTCTTTATTACCCTTAATTTACAGACCTTTCTTTATTTTTATGGCGCATACCAGGCTTAAACACGTGTGGCTACTTGCAGTTGTGCTTACCGGCAGCCTGCTTAGTGGCTGCGGCCCACAATACAGCGAAGATGCCGATTTCAGCCTTACAGGCAGCATTTCCATCGATGGCTCTTCTACTGTATATCCAATTACAGAGGCTGTGGCCGAAGAGTACCGTTACCATGCCCCTAACGTGCGCACCACCATCGGGGTATCGGGCACAGGCGGTGGTTTCAAGAAGTTCTCCCGTGGCGAAATAGATATCAGCAACGCCTCCAGGAGCATTAAGGAGAGCGAAGCAGAAGATGCCCGCGCCAACAACATCTCTTATCTGCAGCTGTCGGTGGCATACGATGGCCTGACCGTGGTGGTGCACCCCCGCAACACCTGGGTAAAAGACATGACAGCAGCCGAACTCAAAAAGATTTGGGAGCCGGAGGCGCAGGGCAAAATAACCCGCTGGAACCAGATTAGACCTGAGTGGCCCGACCAGGAGCTGCACCTCTACGGTGCCGGCGTGGAGTCTGGCACCTACGACTACTTTACAGAAGCCATTGTGGGCAAAAGCCACTCCAGCCGCGGCGACTACACCGCCTCCGAAGACGACAATGTGCTGGTGCAGGGCGTATCTACAGACCCCTATGCGCTTGGCTTTTTTGGGTACGCCTACTACGAAGAAAACAAGGCCAAGCTAAAAGCAGTGCCCATAAACGACGAAGACGACAGCAACGGTGCAGGAGCCATTATGCCCTCGCTTGCCACCGTAAAAGACGGCACCTATGCCCCTCTTTCGCGCCCGCTGTTTATTTACGTTAACTCCACGGCTGCCCAGAAGCAGCACGTAGTCGATTTTCTGCAGTTTTATTTTGAGGAGGTACCAGAACTAACCCAGGAGGTCGGCTATATTCCTATGCCTCTGGAGAAATACAAGCAGGAACTCGACAAACTCAAAGCTTTTGTAGCAGAAACAGCAAAAAAACCCTAAAACCCAGTACCTCAACCCTTGAAGCCAAAAAGGCATTTTAGCTTCTGAAGGGCATTTTTATTTGAATAATTAGGCTGGTGGCTGAATGGTTTAATTGTTAAATGGTTAAATTCTTAATTTGGAGACGGCATAAGTAAATTCTTAATGAGTGAATAACTCTTAACTTATAACTTTTAACTAATAAAAGTCTATTGCTAATTTTTTACACCCTGAAACCTAGTGAAACTAACCGAAAAAATAATAGAAGGGCTGCTCTGGTTGTCTGCTGCCATTACCATACTGGTTACAGTGGGCATTATCTGGGTACTGCTGTCGGAGTCGGTGGCCTTTTTTTCTGAAGTCTCTGTTATAGAGTTCTTCACCGACACCGAATGGACACCCCTGTTCGATGTGAAACGATTTGGTATTCTTCCCCTGCTGGCCGGCACCTTTCTGACTACAGCCATTGCCATAGCCGTTGCCTTACCCATTGGCTTAACCATTGCCATTTACCTGAACGAGTATGCCGATGCCAGCTTCCGGGCTGTTATAAAACCCTTGCTCGAGATTCTGGCTACCATACCTACCGTTGTCTATGGGTTTTTTGCGCTAACCGTGGTTACGCCGTTTCTGCAGCAGCTTATACCGGGCCTGGCAGGATTCAACGCGCTTTCGGCAGGTATGGTAATGGGCATTATGATTATACCTATGATCTCGTCGTTGAGCGAAGATGCTATTAGCGCCGTGCCAAAATCGTTGCGGGAGGCTGCTTATGGCATGGGTGCCACGCGTCTGCAAACAGCTTTTGGGGTGATGGTACCGGCTGCCTCTTCCGGCATTCTGGTTTCTATTATACTGGCCATTTCGCGCGCAGTAGGCGAAACCATGATCGTGGCCATTGCCGCCGGACAGCAACCCCGCCTCACGCTCAACCCGCTGGTGCCCGTAGAAACCATGACCACCTATATTGTGCAGGTGAGTCTGGGCGATGTGCCGCACGGCTCGCTCGAGTACCGGACCATTTTTGCTGTAGGCATTACGCTGTTCATCTTCACCTTTGCCCTCAACAACATCAGTTTCTGGATCAAAAAGAAATATCAGGAAAAGTATGACTAACGCAGACAGAAACAGACTCAAAGACAAGGCCTTTCAGTTCTTCGGCATTTTCTGCACCTTTATCGGGCTGGCTGTGCTGGCCGTGTTCCTCATCGATATTCTGATAGATGGCATTGGCCGCATAGATTGGGAATTCCTGAACAACCTGCCTTCGCGGCGGGCGCACCGCTCCGGCATCTACACCGCCTGGATCGGTACGCTCTGGATCCTGCTCCTGACCACCATTATCGCCTTTCCGCTAGGCATAGGAGCAGGTGTTTACCTCGAAGAATATGGCAAAAAGAGCCGCATGGCTACTATACTGGAAATTAACATCGCCAACCTGGCAGGTGTACCCTCTATCATTTACGGTTTGCTGGGCCTCGAGATTTTTGTGCGGCTCATGGCGCTCGGTGGCAGTTTGCTGGCAGGTGCCCTTACGCTCTCGTTGCTCATACTGCCCATCGTTATTGTTACCACACGCGAGGCCATAAAAGCAGTGCCACGCAGCATTCGCGATGGGTCGTTTGCACTGGGCGCGTCTAAGTGGCAAACGGTGTGGTACCAGGTGTTGCCGGCCTCATTTGGCGGCATTTTAACCGGAGTTATTCTCGCACTCTCAAGAGCAGTGGGTGAGGCCGCACCACTTATCGTTATTGGGGCGCTGGCTTATGTTCCTTTTGCACCGGCCTCGCCTATGGATGAGTTTACGGTATTGCCCATCCAGATTTTTAACTGGATATCGCGGCCACAGGCAGCTTTCACTACCAATGCGGCCGCTGCCATTATTGTTTTACTAGTAATTACCTTTATCTTAAACGGAATCGCTGTTTACCTTCGCCACAAGTGGCAGAAACGTATAAAGTGGTAATAGAACACCATGAGCAAAAAAAAGAACAAGCTGGAGGCAATAGATCTCAACGCCTACTACGGCGATTTTCTGGCCCTCAAAAATATTAATGTTTCCATGGAAGAAAACCTGGTAACAGCTTTCATAGGACCATCTGGTTGCGGCAAATCTACTTTTCTGCGCACCCTTAACCGCATGAACGACTATGTGGATGGTTTCAGGGTACAAGGCCAGATATTGCTCGACGAGCAGGATATTTACCGAAAAGAGGTGCAGGTAGATGAGCTGCGGAAGCAGGTAGGCATGGTGTTTCAGAAACCGAACCCATTCCCGAAAACAATTTACGAAAATGTAATTTATGGGCTGAAGATACAAGGCATCAGCGACAAAACGTTGTTACAAGAGACAGCCGAAAAAACCCTTCGCCAGACCACGCTTTGGGACGAGGTAAAAGACAAACTCCATAAGTCGGCTTTGGCGCTATCGGGGGGGCAGCAGCAGCGGCTTTGCATTGCACGCGCCCTGGCCATTTCGCCTTCGGTGGTGCTGATGGATGAGCCGACCTCGGCCCTCGACCCTATTTCTACTGCCAAAATAGAGGAGTTGATTTATGAATTGAAGAAAAACTACACCATTATAATTGTAACACACAACATGCAGCAGGCAGCCCGTGTAAGCGACCATACAGCCTTTTTCTATATGGGCGAACTGGTGGAGTTTGCCAAAACCAAGACCCTCTTCACCAGCCCCAAAGAAACTCGCACTCAAAACTACATTACCGGCCGGTTCGGGTAGTTTTTGAATTTTGAGTTTTGATTGAGTGAAGGAGTGAATAGGTGTAGGCTTCTGGCATCCACATAAGTTTTACTCATTCATCCAATGATCAGGAATAAACATTCTCTCAATCATTCATTCTCTCATTCAAAATTATACATTCTCTCATTCACTCATTCAAAATTAAAAAAATGTCGCATATAGATATTGAAGTAAAGCGGATAAAGGAAAAGCTGCTGGAGATGTGGGACCTGGTAGACTACCAGTTCCAGAGTGGCCAGCAAGCTATGTCGGCCATAGACCATGAACTGGCGGCCAAAGTTATAAAGCTAGGCAAAAAGGTGAACGATTACGATGTGAAGATTGACCGGATGAGCGAAAACGTGCTGGCGCTGTTCACACCTGTTGCCATAGACCTGCGCCTGATGCTGGCGACCCTCAAGATAAACTCAAGCCTGGAGCGCATCGGCGATGATTCGGAAGGTATTGCCTACTTTGTGCAGAAGCTCGAGAAGCCACTGGATGCAGAACTGGTAGAGGCTACCAAAACCCACGAAATGTATGAAGAGGCCAAAGCCATGCTAGCCGACTGCCGCAAAGCATTTTTATATGACGACACCGAACTGGCCAAGCAACTGATAAAGCGCGACAAAACGCTGAATAAAATTTATGCGAAAGCCGACACCATTATAGCCAATGCCATTACCGCTAATCCTGCTAAAGTAAGCGAAGGCCTCGTGCTGTTTTCCATCATCAAAAAAATAGAGCGTGTCGGCGACCAGATTACCAACATTGCCGAAGAAATAATTTTTTACCGCGATGCCAAAGTGCTCCGCCACAAAAAGAAGAAGAAAAAGAAAGACTAAGCAACATGTGCTTGCATTAGCCCGCACCCCTTTGCCATTTTTAGGCATTTTGCCTTCTGAAGGGCATTTTTATTTGAATAATTTGAGGGTTGTTCGCTGATTCAAAGAGGAGGAGCAGGTAAGACCTCGCAGTGTGCGCAGCTCCTGCGAGCGCCTGGGCGAAGCAGGAGCTGCGCCGGAGTATAAATTTATGGTTGCCTTAAAAACTAATCAGTAAGAAAGCTGCTTACACCCTTGGAGCTATTTTACTGATTTTTCTTCTGAAGGGGATTTCCATTAGAATAATCTGATTGCGCAGCAGCTACCTCCTGTTTCACCTTTTAACCACAGGGCGAACAAATTAACCTTACAGGAGAGAGAAGTAGAGGCAAAATAACCTAGGAACCGAAGCTATTCCAGACGCTCGCAGGTCTGAAAGACGTTGCGAGGTCTGTGCTTCTGTTTTAAATCAGTACAGGTATAAACACCAAGTGCCGGTAGTAAGAATACCTCTCTAACTTTCTACCTCTCTAACTCTTCTCCCCCCTCTTCCTGATTTTAGCACAAAAAGTACGAAAGCAATCTTTTGTGTTGTAACTTTGTAAAAATTTACAAAAAGTGCTGCTAAAAGAGATCTTATTCCTCATGCGAAAGGACTTTCTGCTGGAAATGCGGCAGAAGTATGCTTTTAATGGCATGCTCCTGTATGTAGGCAGCACTGTTTTTGTCTGCTACCTCAGCTTTGGCTTGCGCTCCAATGTGCTTACCGTACCTGTCTGGAATGCCGTACTTTGGATTATTCTTCTTTTCACGTCGGTAAACGCTATCGCCAAAAGTTTTGTACAGGAGAACAGAGGGCGCTTGTTATACTTCTATTCTATCGTGAGTCCGCAGGGGGTTATACTCTCCAAGATCTTGTATAACAGCTGCCTGATGCTGGTGCTGGCGCTGATCTGTTTCGTGTTTTATGCCTTTGTGCTGGGCAACCCGGTGCAGGATGTGCCGATGTTCCTGCTCACGATACTGCTAGGCGCTATTGGCTTCTCCACATCGCTCACCATGATTTCAGGAATTGCGGCGAAGGCTGCTAACAACGGAACCCTGATGGCGGTGCTAAGCTTCCCGGTTATTGTGCCTATGCTGCTGATGCTCATTAAAATGTCTAAAAACGCACTCGATGGGTTAGATCGCAGTGCCAGCCTCGACGAGCTACTCACGATACTGGCTATAAACATGATAGTGGTCACTGTATCTTATATCTTATTCCCGTACCTTTGGCGTTCTTAAGTAGATACTAGAAGTTAGAATTTAAATATTAGATTCTCGAAACCTGATTATCAGACAAACCCGGAGCTAAAATCTATCTCAGAAAAATAATCTGAAATGGGAAGTAAAAGCAGAAAAAGTGTTAGAACAGAAAATAATTATAACTGAATAATAGAAAAGAGATGAAAGAGTTAGCATTAGACATACAAAACCAAAAAGCTTAGGTTTCTCTGTCTAACATCTATAATCTATAATCTATAATCTAGCATCTAAAAATGAAAAACTGGTGGAAAATAGTAACGGTGCTGCTGCTGGTGTTTACAGTAGTGGCCGGGTTCCTTTCGGAGGTACCACGGCTGGCTATTCTGAACGAAACCATCCGGAACCTGTACTTTCATGTGCCCATGTGGTTTGGCATGATCCTGATTCTGCTTGTGTCGGTGGTGTACTCTGTTAAGTACCTGCGCCAGCCTACTATTAAAAACGATATTATTGCACACGAGGCTGCCAAAGTGGGTATTCTGTTTGGCGTACTGGGCATTGTTACCGGCATGGAGTGGGCCCGCTTTACCTGGGGCGAGTACTGGAGCAACGACCCTAAACAAAACGGAGCCGCTATTGGGCTGCTCATTTACTTTGCGTACCTGGTGCTGCGCAGCTCCTTTGCAGAGCAGCAGCAGCGCGCCCGCATTAGTGCGGTTTACAACATTTTTGCCTTTGCAGCGCTAATTCCGCTACTATTTATACTGCCTCGCCTCACCGACTCGCTGCACCCGGGCAACGGTGGCAACCCCGGCTTTAACGCCTACGACCTCGACAGCCGTCTGCGCCTGGTATTTTACCCGGCCGTGCTTGGCTGGACTCTGCTCGGCATCTGGATTGTGAACATTAAATCAAGACTTGAAATACTGAGACAACGCTTATATGAAATTGCTTAAAATACTGACCTTGTGGTGTCTGCTGCTGGCAGCTTCTTTCGGAGGGGCAAAAGTGCAGGCGCAGCCTGCGCAAAACCAGGGCACCACCATTATAGCCGAGCCAGAAGTAGAAATGGCAGACATGCTACGCCGCGATGGCAAAATATACGTGGTGGTAGTGGTGCTACTAACCTTAATGGGCGGTGTTGTCGGTTACCTGATCTCACTGGATCGCAAAGTGAGCAAGCTCGAAAAGCAGCTGAAAGACGAAATGGTTAACCGCTAATAAGTGCCCCCCTTCTATAAGGAACAAATTTTTACGTGCTGGCTATCTGGTCTTAATCAGTAAAGAACAATCGGGATACCAGCTGATAAATAACTAAAAATGCCTCTCACAATGGATTTAAATCTTAATTCTGCGTGTTAGACAATCGGAGCAAGAGTATTTTTTAAATCAAAAACAGATGAAAAAGTCACATATCATCGGGATGATCGTAATCGCTATGGCTATTGGCATTATTATGTCTACGGCAGGCGACGCCAGCACTTATGTTTCTTTTGGTGAAGCCATTGAGCGTGCCAAAGATGGCGATGACACGAAAGTACACGTAGTAGGCCGCCTCAAAAAAGACGCGCAAGGCCATATTGTAGGCATGCAGTACGACCCAACAAGAGATCCGAATTATTTCACTTTTACCTTAGTAGACACCAACCGCGTGGAGCAACGCGTGGTCTATTTTCAGCCTAAACCACAGGATTTCGAACGTTCGGAGCAGGTAGTTATTACCGGCAACATGCAAAACCAGGTGTTTGTGGCCGACAAAATCTTACTTAAATGTCCTTCTAAATACGTGGAGAAGGAAGTAACAGCAAGCCTGTAATTTAGTTAAGAGTTAAGAGTTAAAAGTTATGAGTTTAAGACTCGCTTTTTACCCTCAGCTCTTTTCTCTATTCCACTTTTAACTCATAACTCTTAACTTTTAACTCTTAGAAATGATAAATACGCTGATCGGGGACTTTGGCCATGTGAGTGTGATCATTGCTTTTGTGGCAGCCATTGTAGCCTCTTATGCCTATTTTATGGCTTCCGGCAAAAAGGCCGAAGCCTCCGGCGATACCAGCTGGCGCAACCTGGCAAGAGGTGCTTTTTATGTGCACTCCTTTGCTGTAATAGCCGTTATCTTCTGCTTATTCAATATTATTTACGAGCACCGCTACGAATATTATTACGCCTGGAGCCACTCCTCTAATCACCTGCCGGTTTACTACATGATCTCCTGCTTCTGGGAAGGTCAGGAAGGCTCGTTTCTGCTCTGGACGTTCTGGCACGTAGCCCTTGGCCTGGTGCTCATGCGTTCGGCCCGTAACAACAAAACCTGGGAAGCACCTGTTATGGCGACCTTCTCTTTCGTTCAGATATTCCTGACTTCTATGATTCTGGGAGTCGTTATCGGTGATTTTAAGTTAGGCTCCTCTCCTTTTATACTCATGCGCGATTTCATGACCGATGCGCCTGTGTTTAAAATGGACCCGAACTTTGTGCCGACCGATGGCACTGGCCTGAACCCGCTCCTGCAGAACTACTGGATGGTTATTCACCCGCCTACTCTGTTCCTGGGCTTTGCGGCTACGCTGGTTCCTTTTGCTTTTGCTGTTGCCGGCCTCTGGAAAGGCAAGTTTACTGATTGGGTAAAATATGCGCTGCCCTGGTCGCATTTTGCGGCTGTGAGTTTGGGCATTGGAATTATGATGGGTGCTTACTGGGCCTACGAAACACTGAACTTTGGTGGTTACTGGAACTGGGACCCCGTAGAGAACGCCGTTTATATTCCGTGGCTGGTACTCATCGGTGCCATTCATACCATGATCGCGTACCGACGCAGTAAGCAAGGCCTGAGTGCTTCGTTTATCCTGGTTATCACATCTTTCCTGCTCATTCTGTACGCCACCTTCCTCACCCGAAGCGGCATTTTAGGAAACGCCTCCGTGCACTCCTTTACCGACTTAGGTTTATCAGGGCAGTTATTTACTTATCTGGCAGCCTTTACCGTACTGGCCATTGCCCTGTTGGTATACCGCTGGAAACAAATTCCGAGCACCGAAAAAGAGCTTTCTACTTACAGTGCCGAGTTCTGGGTGTTTATTGGAGCAGCGGTGCTTTGCCTGGCAGGTTTCCAGGTGCTGGCCACTACTTCTATTCCGGTTTATAATTCCTTTTTGGGCTTTATCGGCATCGAGTCTAATGCAGCCTTACCTGCCGACCAAATTGAGCACTACACTAAATTTCAGTTATGGGCAGGCGTGGCTATTGCCATATTAACCGGTGTGGGGCAGCTGCTATGGTGGAAAAAAGCAAACAAGAACAGCTTTAAAGATGCCATTACGCTTCCGCTCATGTTTACGCTGCTGTTCGCCAGCCTCGTTATTATATTGTCAAATAAATTTGATATTTTCTCCTTTAAGCTGGATAACCCGGTTTACATAACGTTGTTCGTTACGGCACTGTTTGCTGTTTTTGCTAACGGTAGCATTATAGCTGGCCTGGTTCAGAAAAAGGTGAGCTTATCGGGTGGTGCTGTAGCGCACATTGGCATAGCGCTTATGCTGATTGGTATTCTGTTCTCATCAGGCTATTCCAACATCATCTCGCAAAACAACTCGGGCTTACTTTATTCCCGTGAATTTCCGGATGAAATAAACCGCGACAACGTGCTGCTCTGGCGCAACGCTCCAACACAAATGGGCAAATACAAAGTGAGCTACCACGGCCAGTTTATGGAAGTGAAAGGCGTACCCGGCTATGTGAGCAAAGAACTCCTGTTCCGCACCGATGATGAATATGTTGCTATAGCCCGTGGCGACATCAAAGCCAAAAATAAGGTTTATTACAAAACTGGCGATACCCTGGACCTGCACTCACCGGAGAACACGTTTTTTGAGGTAGAGTATAGCAGCGACAAAGATACATTTACCCTTTACCCACGTGCACAGGTAAACGAGAACATGGGTCTGCTGGCTTCTCCCGACATAGAGCACTTTGCCGACAAAGACCTTTACTCACACGTATCGTCTATAGCGCCTGAAGAAAGAGAGTGGGGGCAACTGCAGGAGCATGAGGTAGCAGCCGGAGACACCCTGATTCTGAACGACTACGTAACCATATTTAACGGCATAGAGCGCATACCGCAGGTACCTGGCGTAGAAATGGCTGCCGGCGATGTAGCAGTACAAGCCGACATGAAGATTCTGGGCGAGCGCAAAGCCTACCACGCGCACCCTGTGCTCATGATTAAAGACCAGATGATGGGCCGTGTACCGGAAACCATCGAAGACCTGGGCCTGCGCATTACCTTCATGAACATCAACACCGAAAAGAACACGTTCACCATTGGCGTAAACGCCTCTCAGAAAGACTGGATTATTCTGAAAGCCATGGAGAAACCATTTGTAAACATTCTCTGGATCGGTACTATCGTGATGTCTATTGGCTTTGTGATGGCCATTGTGCGACGCAAGCAGGAAACAGGAGCAGATGGCAAAGCTCCTTCTATTGACAAAAAGAATAAACGAAAAGCGCAGGTAGCTTAACACTACCTCACTTAAATTACCTGAAAAGCCTTTGCTACAGCAGCAAGGGCTTTTTTGTTTCTATTTTCCTTAAACCCGCACTTCCAGCTCTCTCTAAGCAGGCATACACCCTGAGCCAAAAATTACTGAAAAAGCTTCTGGAGGGCTTTTTCATCTGAATAATTCAAACAATGTATAAAGCATTTACTAAACCTATCCTTATATACTGTTCTGAGATCACCATATCTAAAGTTTAAAATTGTAAATTAAAATAATCTTTTTGTAAAGTAAACTTGTCTTTTTGAGTAATAAAATTTACATTTAACTTATTACTCACTATAACATCTGTCAGTATGATAGCTACACTATTAACATCGCATTTTTTAAAATATGCAGGTTTTGCTTTAGTAGCAGTCGGCATACCAACATTGTTTCTGGACAATACAATTGGTGCAGAAGTACCACTCCTGATGGGCTTGTTCTTTATTTTTATCTCAAAAGAGAAAATGGAAGACGAAAGGTCGTATAGTTTACGGTTTAGCTCTATGACATTGGCTTTTCTACTGGCATTTATTGTAGCACATCTAACAGGGTATCTTTTTACAAAAGGACTTATTACGTGGCAACTGGAGATGATAAACCATTTCAGCATTTTGGTTTTTGCGCTTGCCATCGCTATTTTTTATGCTAGAATCTACCTAATTAAAGAGTAACCTTGTTCATGAAAAATTCAATAAAAGTAGAAAGGGCGAAAATGAACATGACACAGGCAGACCTGGCAGAAAAAGTAAGTGTATCGCGGCAAACGATAAACTCTATTGAAATAGGCAAGTTTGTGCCCTCCACACTGCTTTCGCTTAAGATCGCAGCCATATTTAACAGTACCGTCGACAGTATTTTTAACCTCGAAGATACCGACTGGGAGAAAAAATATTAAAAAGTAAAGCCTGAACCCTCAGCAAAAAAACACTGCAAAGTCTTCTGAAGGCTATTTCCATTTGAATAATTTGGTTGCTGGTTGTTAATTGCTGATTATTAAATGGTTGATTTGAAGATGAAGAAATTTCGATTGAATGAGTAATTTCTAATTCATAACTTTTAACTAAAAAAGTCTAGTATCTAACATCTAGCGGCTAAAAAGCCTACTTTAGCTCCTGGAAATAAAACCTATGCAGCAAAATGGTAAAAAGATAGCATTGATAGGAGCCGGTAATGTGGCCTGGCACCTCGGGCAGGCTTTAGCGGCGGCAGGTCATACCATCAGTTACGTTTACAGTCGCACCGCAACTCATCGCGAAGCATTGGCCGCAAAACTACCGGCAGCGTCTCCCCTAGCTCACCTCAACCTGCAGCACACTGCCACCGATTGCGCCATTATCGCGGTACCAGATGCTGCACTGGCCACAGTAGCCCAGGAGCTACAGGTGCCGGAAAACGCTTTAGTGGTGCACACCTCCGGTTCGCAGCCGCTGCAGGTGCTTGAACAGAAACCCAGCATCCGGGCCGGTGTGTTTTACCCGCTCCAGACTTTTTCAAAAGAGAAGCCAGTAGATTTCAGCAGTATTCCAATTCTGATAGAAGCCCAGCAAGAGCAGACCCGGCAAGAACTAAAGGCCCTTGCCGAAAGCCTGAGCCAGTCGGTGCATATGGTATCGTCGGAGGCTCGGAAGCAACTGCATGTGGCAGCTGTTTTTGCCTGCAACTTCACAAACCATTTGCTTGGCATCAGCAGAGAGATTCTTCAGCAGGCTAACCTGCCCCATGAGCTGCTGCAGCCGCTCATCCAGGAAACTATAGCCAAGGCAACCGCTTTCCACCCTTTTATTGTGCAAACAGGCCCCGCCGTACGTGGCGACCACAACGTGCTCGAGGAACACCTGCGCCTCCTGCAGCAGCAGACCGGTTACAGACAACTTTACGAGCTACTATCTGCCAGCATAGCCGCTACTGCCAGCCAACCGCCACAATAATTTTCCGCTCAGGCATCTGCCAGGCCGTGGTTGCAGTATAAGGTAAAGCTTTAAAACAGGCTGGTTTTGATTCGGGCCGAGCGTTTCATAACTTTGCACTCTAAAATTAAAGACTAATGAAAGTTATAAATATATCGTTTAAGTTTGCTGATGGCGCTCCCGACCAGACTCATGCTGCCGTAGAAGGCGAGTCGGTGCTTGATGTGGCCCTCAACAACAACATTAAACTACAACACAATTGCGGTGGTGTGTGCGGCTGCAGCACCTGCCACGTGTATATAGAGGCCGGCATGGACGACCTGCCTGAGATTACAGACAAAGAAGAAGACTTTATCGACCGGGCCGTAGATCCGCGTCTTAACTCCCGGCTGGCTTGCCAGTGCGTGGTGCAAGGCAACGAAGATTTGGTAATAACCATACCCGAGCAGGATTTCCTGGGTCATTAATAGCCTGGCAGGCACCACAATTAATTTTATTTGCAGAAGGCAAACAGTAACTTGCCTCAGAAAAACGATAGGCATTTTTGCTGGCCGGCAAAGCAGTTTTTAAATCAAGAAAAAGAACCATATGAACAAGAGCTATGAACCACCCATGCACTGGGCAGACCATGAAGATATAGCCATGGCCCTGTACGAAAAGTTTGGGGACGATTTCACAGAATCGAAAATATACCGCATCCGGTTTACAGAACTTATAGATTGGGTACTTTCTTTACCTAATTTCGAGGGCAAGCGCGAAGGTGCTAACGAAGGCCACCTGGAGCAGATTCAGGCAAAGTGGGTATATGAGTGGCGCGATAACAACCCCTCGTAGTTGACGCGCTAAGGCAATATCAAAAACATATGAGTCAGAGAAATTCTCTGTTTTTAAAGGTTCTTTCCGGTAAAGAACCTTTATTTTTTTGCTAAATTTCAAAAAAATAAATTTATCCTATATAGCCGCTGCACTGCATGCTAAAACTTTTTTTATCAGCAGGTTAACACTTCCGGACTTCACCAATTTCCTCTATTTTCAGACTTATACAAGTTAAAATCAATTCTATGTCTATCATACAAACAGACCTTACACGCATCAATTCTTTCGTATTCGACGTAGATGGCGTACTTACCGATGGTTTGCTCTATGCCTTTGCTGATGGCGAGCAGGTGCGTGCCTTCAATATCAAAGATGGTTTTGCTATTAAACATGCCATTCGGCAAGGGTTTAATGTGGCTATTATTTCTGGCAAAAACGAACCCGGTGTGCGCATTAGGCTGGAGTCGCTTGATATAGAAGATATTTTTCTGGGAGTTGAAGACAAGGTAGAGGAGTTCGAGAATTACATTTACCTGCAGGGTATACATCCGGCAACAGTAGCCTATATGGGCGACGACATGCCAGACCTTGAAGTAATGCAACGATGTGGTTTACGTGCCTGCCCCGCCGATGCCGCTGATGACATTAAAGCCATCAGTAGCTTTATAGCTACTCGCGATGGCGGCAAAGGGGCCGTGCGCGAACTAATTGAAAAAGTAATGAAAGCGCAGGATGCGTGGTAGCTTAATCATAAAATTTCTTACTCCAATACAAATTTATTTAAATTAGTACTTGCATATATAGTTTTTTATTCTAATTTTACCCGGAATTAATAATTATTAAATTTTATTTTTTTTATGAAAACAGGAAAAGTTAAATTCTTTATTGAATCTAAGGGCTTCGGCTTTATTACAGAAGACGAGACGAACGAAGATTTTTTTGTGCACGTTACCGGCTTAAACGGATTAGAAATTCAGCAAAACGACCGTGTTGCTTTTGATACCCAGGAGGGCAAAAAAGGAGTGAATGCCGTAAACATTCAGAGGTTGTAGAAAGAATTACTATACCGTTTAGAGAAAAGCTCCTTCTGAAAGGGGCTTTTTTTATGAGCACTTAAATACCTTGTGATGCTGTTGCGCCTGGTTTACCTTTGCAGCGTATTTTTCCCTACCATTCTACGAAAGGCTGCCTTGAAAGAGTTTCTGAGTCTTATCCGGTTTCCGAACCTGGTCCTGATCATACTGTGCCAGGCGCTGGTACAGGTGTGCCTGCTGTCGTACCACATCAGGTGGAGCAGTATCTGGGAGCCAGGCTTTGTTACACTTACACTCTCTACTGTTTTTGTGGCTGCTGCCGGCTACATCATAAACGACTATTACGATGTTAAAATAGATGCCATCAACAAGCCAGACCGCCTGGTTATAGGCAAGTCTATCAGAAGGCGTCCGGCAATGGGCTGGCATTTTCTGCTCTCGATACTGGGCGTGCTCATGGGTTTCTGGCTATCGTTGCCGGTTGGGCTTATAAACCTGGGGGCGGTGCTGTTGTTGTGGGGTTACTCTGCCCTGCTCAAGCGCATGATGCTCATCGGGAACGTTGCCATTGCCTTGCTGGGAGCCTCCATGCTACTGGTAGTAGCCGTTTACGCCGATAAACTGAACAAGATCACTATTAGCTATGCTGTGTTTGCGTTCCTGATCTCGTTTATCCGCGAAATAATAAAAGACATGGAAGACGTTAAAGGCGATGCCACCTTCGACTGCCGTACGTTACCTATTGTGGCCGGGCTTGCTAATACAAAGTTGGTGCTCTACCCGATTATTGCCGTTTTCCTGGCTTTTATCCTGCTGGTTATTTTTCACCCTTCTACTGGTTTCGTCTTCGAGATTTATATGCTGTTGCTGGTTTTCGTGCCAAGTATCTGGTTTCTGGTAAAGCTCGTGCGGGCCGATCGTAAACGCGACTTTACTTTCCTGAGCAACCTCGGCAAACTGCTTATGCTAACCGGCATCCTCTCCATGCTCTTCGTAAACTAATATACCCTTGGATCTAAAGCACAGTTTTCCCTTCTGAAGGGCAATTTCATTTGAATAATTTGTGCCGGACCTTGCCTTACAAGACTTTCATGCTTGAACCTTAGATTTTGAAACAAAAAAAGGCCGGGAAATATCCCAGCCTTTTTTTATGAAAACACAAAACAGACTATCGAACAACAAAGCGGCTCACGGCTACTTCATTGCCTTTCATTACTCTTATAAAATAGATGCCGTTAGCAAGGCGCAACGTGTTTATTTCGGCCGACCCATTGGCACGATCAATGGTCAGCACAGTTTTGCCCAACATATCTACTACCGCTATCTGGGCATCGCGCACACTGCCCAGGTCTACTCGAACAGAACCGTTAGAAACAGTAGGATAAGCTACAATCTGGCTGTTCTCGATCTTATCTTTGGCACTGGTAACGGTTAAGACTTCTACCATTTCATCGGCCATAGCTAATACACGGCGGTTGCTCGTCATTTTAATAAGTTGTATGGTATAGGCATAGTTACCTGCCTCAGCAAACTGTACTCTGAATTTAAAGGTTGCATCTTTAAGTGGAAGTCCTGCCTCCGGGCCGTACCATAAAGCGCCATCTTGCAATGTCAGGGTTTCGTATTCACCGGCTGTGCCAGTTTCTGCCATCAGCATTACATTAGCAGCCTGCTCCGGGTCTGCCAGCGTAAACCTGATGCGAACCGGGCCATCTGCTGTTACGCCTTCTGTTATAGCTACTGTAAAATCGGTGGCTGTACCTTTAACTATATTTTGCATGTTATGGAGTGTGCTCGAAATAGTAGCTCCCTGTGTAACAGTTACATTTTCCAAAACAGTGGCTACCACTACACCATTGGTGGCGTGCACAAGATCTACTTTGTACTCGTATGTTCCGGCTTCCGCAAAGTTAATACGCATTAGCAAATTAGCCTGGCTGGTAGAGGTGCCTGTTAGCAGGAATCCTCCTTCAGGAGCATACAGAAAATTACCCTGATCATCTTTTGTAAGCGCCATAAATGCAGGTGGTGTGCCTTCAGGGTCAGGGGCAATATATAACCTTACTTTGTCGCGTTGTGCGGGGTTGGTGAAAACATATCTCAAATAAACCAGGTCTGCGGTTCTGTCGCCTGCTGAGTAAAATACATCGAACTCGGTATCGCGGCCAGATGTTAACTCACCTGCTGGGTAATTATCGAGCGTTGAATTAACTGTAGGAGACGATATGGCATTTACATTAAATGTCTCGTCGGCACCAGCCAGCGCAGCGCCACCGGCTGCAGGCACAATTTCGATGCGGTAGCCAAGATTACCGGCGGCCTCAAAGGTAGCTCTAAACTGCCGGGTAGCATCTGCCAGCGGAAAACCAGCTTCGGGTCCGAACGTGGCGACACCGTCAGTAAATGGAAGGTTAACCCAATCGCTGCCCTGCATGTACTGCATTTGTATTTTAGAGCCCAGCAAGGTGGCGTTGGTACCCATAAGGGTAAAACGTAATTTAACATTGGTGTTAGCAGGTGCTGGGCCTTGTGCAGTTACTACATCGAAGGTAACCTGCTCGCGCACGTTGAAAGTCCGGTCTTTAAGGGTAGTATGTACTACTTGCCCGTTACTTACCGTTGCGAAGCCTGCTAAAAAGAGCAGCACAAAAAATGCTGAAAGAAAAAAGGAACGTAAATTTGTCATCATTCAATAAAAATTTTAGAAAAATTTAAACATTAAAAATATCCAACAACAAAACACCTCTGAAAGTATTGTTGCTGTAAATTCGCTTTGAATATCGTTTTTTGGCTATACGTACGTTTTTTGTTACTGTATGAAAAAAGTGCTACATTTTTATAGTAAAATTTCAGCTGAATTCGCAACATTCTCATATAGAACGCACAAAGGCTTTTCAGGCCTCGGCGAATGCTCGTATATTTGCCGTGTTGGTTCCTAAAACTCATGACAAAACAAGCACAAGAACTTATTAAGACTTACGGGCTCCGGAACACGAAGTGCCGCCTCGACATCTTGGACTTATTCCTGACAAACGACCATGCCCTAGCGCATGCCGACATAGAACAGACCCTGAACGACCGTTACGACCGCGTTACCATTTACCGCACGCTATACTCCTTTAAGGAGAAAGGACTTTTACACAGCATCAACGACATCAGCGGAGCCATAAAGTATGCCCTTTGCCAGGAAGCCTGCACGCAACACCAGCACTTCGACAACCACATCCATTTTAGCTGCACAAACTGCAGCCAAACCTTTTGTATAAGTGAGGTGCATATTCCGGCCATGCAATTGCCGGCTGGTTACAAAGTAGCCAAGCTGCACTTCTCGGCCGAAGGTCTTTGCAAAACCTGCAGCCAGCAAGCGGCTACTTCGTAAGGCAAAACCGTTTCTTTTATGGGTTGCCTTACGTACCAGTGTTACCAGCGGCTGTCTGGCCTGCTCTGTTTATGTAACTCCTGCTCCTATGGCTCAACCCGATGCAAAAGAGGTTTTTATTCAAAAAATATCCTCGCCCGCCAAAATGCGGCTGTTTATGCTGGCCAACCTGCCGATGGCACTTTTGGCAGATGTGCGCGTTGCCAGCCTCTCCGAAACCAAGGCTACCACCACCATACCGTTTAAGTACCTGAACAAAAACCCTTTCCGGTCTATCTATTTCGCCTGCCTGAGTATGGCCGCCGAACTCTCGACAGGGGTGCTCTGCCTGCTGCACATACACCAGGCGCGGCCTGCCATCTCCATGCTGCTGGTGCACATGGAGGCCACCTTCACCAAAAAGGCCGTTGGCAAAATATTGTTTGTGTGCGAAGACGGGGAGCAGATACAGCAGACAGTGGAAAGAGCAAAAGCCACCGGCGAGGGCCAGACGATTACCGCCACCGCCCTGGGCACCGACGAGGCTGGCGACCATGTAGCCAGTTTCCGGTTTACCTGGTCGTTTAAGGCTAGAACCAAGCAGAAATAAATTATTAGAATGCAATTGGCCTTCAGAAGGTTTTTGAGCCTGAATTAGCCAAGGGTACACAGTTCTACCTTAAACCAAACCTGCTGTTTAAACCTCTTCAACCGGCCAGTTTAAGATCAAGCATTCATTTCAGGAGCAGACAAATTCCCAATCTTAAAAGATAAACACTATCTTTGCGCCAAAATTCATGAGTAGAACCCTTGGCACAACCAGATAAAAAGAATATAGTTATTTTGGCTTCGGGCTCAGGCAGCAACGCACAGCGCCTGATGGAGTACTTTGAGCACCACACCACCATACGTGTAGCTGCTTTGTTCTCGAACAACCCAAACGCCTATGCCCTGAAAAGAGCCGAGACATTTAATGTCCCGGCTCTTTTGTTTAGCAGAAATGAATTCGTTAACTCCGACAAAGTGCTCCTGCAACTGCAGGAGTACCAGCCCGACCTGATTGTGCTGGCGGGTTTTCTGTGGCTGGTGCCGCAGCACATTGTAAAAGCCTTTCCGAATAAAATTATAAACATACACCCGGCGCTGCTGCCCTATTATGGCGGCAAAGGAATGCACGGCATACATGTGCACACGGCCGTAGTGCAGGCAAAAGAGCAGGAGTCAGGTATTTCGATTCACTTCGTGAATGAGGAGTATGACAAAGGCGACCTGGTGCGCCAGTACCGTTGCCCGGTGCTGCCCCACGACACCCCCGAAGAACTGGCAGCCCGTGTGCTGCAGCTCGAGCATGAGTACCTGCCCAAAGTGGTAGAGGAACTGCTGCTGAGCAACGGCACAGAAAACAGCCAGCGCTAGCACCTCTGCTTCAAGATTACGTTAGTTAAAATGATTGTTGTTTGTTGATTGATGGTTGATAAATGGCTTAATGGTTAAATTGTTAAATGGCTGATATGACTACAGCTTTTAACTCTTAACTAAATTAAAAGTCTGGTGTCTAACATCTATCTAAAGCCTTCAGAAGGCCATTTTCATCTGAATAATTCACGCAATCACGCATTCAAAATTTAAAAAAGGCAAATAACATATACGACTATATGGAGACTACCAAAATTAAATCCGCACTTATCTCAGTTTATTACAAAGACCGTCTGGAGCCGCTTGTGGAGCTGCTGAAAGCCAACGGTGTAACTATTTACTCCACTGGTGGCACCCAAACCTTTTTAGAGGAACAAGGTGCTAACGTGGTAGCTGTAGAAGACTTAACTGCCTATCCGTCTATTTTCGGCGGTCGTGTAAAAACGCTCCACCCGAAAGTGTTTGGAGGTATTCTGCACCGCCGCGACAACGACTCTGACCTGGCCGAGCGGGAGAAGTTTGAGATACCGCCCATCGACCTGGTGGTGGTAGACCTGTACCCTTTCGAGGAAACAGTGGCATCGGGAGCGGCAGAAGCTGATGTAATTGAGAAGATCGACATTGGTGGCATATCTCTGATCCGGGCTGCTGCCAAAAACTTTAAAGATGTGCTCATTGTGTCGTCGCGCGACCAGTACGACGAGGTGGTAGAGCTGCTGCAAGAGAAAGATGGCGCCACTACCCTCGAAGACCGCAAGCGCTTCGCGGCCAAAGCCTTCGACATTTCGTCGCACTACGACACCCACATTTTTAACTACCTGAACCAGGAAAGCCAGGAGCAGGTATTTAAGCAGAGCGTGCGTCAGGCCACCCCGCTGCGCTACGGCGAAAACCCGCACCAACAAGGCACTTTTTTCGGTAAGCTCGAAGACCTGTTTGAGCAACTCAACGGTAAGCAGCTTTCTTACAACAACCTGGTAGATGTAGATGCGGCTGTAGCCTTAGGTGCTGAGTTCGAAGAACCTGCCGTAGCTATTCTGAAGCACACCAACGCCTGCGGCTGCGCCACCGCCGACACCATAAAAGAGGCCTACCTTCTGGCGCTTTCTTCTGACCCTGTGTCTGCGTTTGGCGGAGTTATTATCGCGAACAGACCGATAGACCTGGGCACCGCCGACGAACTGAACAAGCTGTTCTTTGAAGTGCTGATAGCTCCGGAATATGATGCCGATGCCCTGGAACTGCTCTGCTCCAAGAAAAACCGTATTCTGCTGAAGCAAAAGCCGGTTGAACTCTCTAAAAAGCAGTTTAAAACGCTCCTGAACGGTGTAATTGAGCAAGACAAAGATCTGAAAACCGAAACAGAAGCCGACTTTACAACTGTAACCCAGCGCGAGCCAACAGCCGAAGAGAAAAAAGCCCTTGTATTTGCGGCCAAAGTGTGCAAGCACACCAAGTCGAATACCATTGTGCTGGCTACCGACAAAATGATGTTCAGCAGCGGTGTTGGCCAGACCTCGCGTGTAGATGCCCTGCGCCAGGCCATCGAGAAAGCACAGAGCTTTGGGTTCGACATCAGCAAAACCGTAATGGCTTCCGATGCCTTCTTCCCGTTCCCCGATTGCGTGGAAATAGCCGACCAGGCTGGTATTAAAGCAGTGGTGCAACCAGGTGGATCTATTAAAGACAAAGATTCTATAGCCTATTGCGATGCCCACAACATGGCCATGGTCATGACAGGTGTGCGTCATTTCAAACACTAAAAAAGGACACAAGACGTCAGACACAAGACACTGGACTTTTTTCCCTCTGCAGGAGGTGAAAGAGTTTACTGTCGCGTTCTGAGAAGTTTTGCCGAAGTTAGTTCTATAGCCCCTCCCGCTTCTGCTGCCGGGAGGGGCTATTTTTTTGCAGACATCTGGCCTGTCTCTTTTTAGCGTTTCTAATTTTGAATTTGCCTCAGCTCCTTCACAGATAAACCTGTATATTTAGAGCTGATTTTAATTAGATTACGAATGGGATTTCTGGATAAGTATACGGGCAAACTGCGCTCTTACAAAGCGGTGTATGTACTGCATAACCTGATCAACTACAAAAAACTGCAGCACAACAAGCTCCTTTACCGCCAGTTCCAGCTCGATAAATCCATTTTCGGACCGATCTCCAGCGAGCAGTTGGCGCAACTGCCACCACAACCTTCTCCCTGGCTCGACAGACCAACTGCCCTGCAGGAACTACAACAGAGCAAAAAGCTCAGCACTTTTCCGGAACACATACAGCAACAACTCAAGGCCTGGCCGGAGCAGGGCTACCTTATTCTGCAGAAATTCTTTTCAGATGAAATTGCAGATACCATCAACAGCGAGATAGACCGGCTGCTGCAGCAACATGAGGTAGGCTTTAACTATACGAACAAAAAAATCATGTTTGCCTTTAAGCACTCGGAGGCACTTAAAAATGTGCTCTACACGCCGGAGCTGCTCCAGATCCTGCAGTTCATCCTGGGCAGGCAGGTCATCCCGTTCCAGACCATCAACTTCCTGAAAGGCAGCGAGCAGAAAGCGCATTCCGACTCGATCCACATGACAACTTACCCGCTGGGCAATCTGCTGGCCGCCTGGATTGCCCTGGAAGATACAACCCTGGAGAACGGAGCCCTCTTCTACTACCCCGGCAGCCACACCCTCCCCTACGTGCTCAGCAAAGACTTCGACAGTGGCTCCACCACCTTCCGTATCGGCGACAATGCCTACAAAAAGTACGAGCACAAGATAGAAAGCGTAATTCAGGAGCAGCAACTGCAGAAAAAGAACTTTTTTGCTAAAAAGGGAGATGTGTTTATCTGGCATGCCAACCTGCTGCACGGCGGCAACCCAGTGCTGAACCCACAGCTCACGCGCAAGAGCATGGTGATCCACTACTACGCCAAAGACGTGATCTGCTACCACGACATTACCCAACGTCCCGCCCACTTCGATACGTACCCTAAAGCTGAGCTAAGAATGTTCGACGAGGATTGATTTGTCTGAATGAGCCGAATTATTTGAATGGAAATGGCCTTCCGAAAGATTTTGAACCTTTTTGGTGCCAGGGTACCGCTGGTTGGAGTATTCAGAGTTGCTCCAGAACCAACCATTTAATAATCAGGATTTAATAATCAATAACCAACAACCAAATTATTCTAATGAAAAAGGCCTTCCGAAGGGTTCTACACCTTTTAGATGCCAAGGGTTCAGCATAGCCACATATCTTAAGATCTTCCGAAATAGAATTTTTCAGAGAAAGCTGCCTAACCCTACCACCATACAGGCATTATGTAGCATGTAAGTAACAGAAAAAATTAATAAATAAGCGCCAGAAGCAATGTTGGTTATTAATTCCGCTTAAATTCACTAATTTTGCCGCAAGTTTTTGTTTACGAACATCGTATCTTTTATATATAACAGAGGTATCTGCATGCCTGCACTTCTTTAAGATGGGACTATTTAATTTTCTGACTAGTGATATAGCCATAGATCTGGGTACGGCCAATACCCTGATCATCCATAACGATAAAATTGTAGTTGACGAACCTTCGATCATTGCCGTAGACCGCACAAGTGGCAAAGTAATAGCCATTGGCCGGAATGCGATGCAGATGCACGAAAAAACGCACGAAAATATCCGTACCATCCGCCCCTTAAAAGACGGTGTAATCGCTGATTTCCATGCGGCAGAGGAGATGATCCGGGGCATGATCAAGATGATCGACACAGGTCGGCGCTTGTTCCAGCCGTCGCACCGCATGGTTATCTGTATTCCGTCGGGTATTACCGAAGTGGAGAAACGAGCCGTTCGTGACTCAGCCCAGCACGCCGGTGCCAAAGAGGTCTGGATGATTCAGGAACCCATGGCAGCCGCCATAGGTATCGGTATTGACGTGGAGCAGCCCATCGGCTCCATGATTGTGGATATTGGCGGTGGTACGACTGAGATTGCCGTAATCGCGCTTTCGGGTATTGTGTGCGACCAGTCTATACGAGTGGCAGGCGATGTGTTTACAAAAGACATTCTGGATTACATGCGCCGCCAGCACAACCTGCTGATCGGGGAGCGCTCTGCCGAGAAAATTAAAATAGAAGTAGGTGCCGCCCTCACCGAAATAGAAAACCCACCGGCCGACTACGAAATTCGTGGACGCGACCTGATGACAGGCATTCCGAAAGTTATAAAAGTAACCTACCAGGAAATTGCCATCGCCCTCGACAAATCTGTCTCTAAAATAGAAGAAGCGGTGCTGAAGGCGCTGGAAATTGCCCCACCGGAACTCTCGGCCGATATTTACGACAACGGCATTCACCTGACAGGTGGCGGTGCCTTGTTACGTGGCCTCGACAAGCGACTGGCTGCCAAAACCAAACTGCCCATTCATATTGCCGAAGACCCGCTCAGAGCGGTTGTAAGAGGCACCGGAGCAGCTATAAAAGACATTGAAGGCTTTAAAAACGTATTGCTGACGTAACAGGCGCACATGCGTGACCTCTTCGCTTTTATATATCGGTTCCGTGCGTTCCTGCTGTTCGTGTTACTGGAGATCCTTTGCGTGTACATGGTCGTGCGCTACAACACCTACCAGGGTGCCGCATTTTTTAACTCTGCCAGCACCTATGTAGGGCGCGTGCTGGAGGTGCAAAGCAGCGTAACAGACTATTTCAGGCTGGCCTCCGTTAACAGCATACTCGCCCGTGAGAACGCTGCGCTACGCGAACAGGTGCTCCGGCAGCACCTCGAGGAACAGGCCGACAGTACAGCAGAGCTATCGGGTATGCTGTATGCTGCCTCCGACTCTATGATGGCCAGTCCTTACATTCTGCATGCCAGCCGGGTTATCAACAATTCCATCAGGCGCACGAATAACTACCTGACCCTTTCTATTGGCAGTGCCGACGGCATTAAACCAGGCATGGGAGTTATTGCTTCTACCGGAGCAGTTGGCCGCATTAAAACAGTGTCGGCGCATTATGCTACCGTAACTTCGCTGCTGCACTCCCAGATGCTGGTATCGGCCAAAATCAAAAAAGACAATACCATGGGCACGGTTAAATGGACCGGAGGCGACTACCGCACCGCCCTCCTGGACTACATTCCGCTGCACGTAAAGCCGGTTGTGGGAGATACCATTGTAACCAGTGGGTTTGCCACCGTGTTTCCGGAGGGCATTGTGGTGGGCACCATCAGTTCGGTAGAGCAGGAGCCGGACAGGAGCTTTTATACTATCGAAATAGCCTTGTCGGTAGATTTTGCGCAGCTCTCTTATGTATATGTGGTAGAAAGCCCGCTACGCGAGGAACGCGAAACTTTGGAAAACAACGCAGGAATTATTCCCCATGACCAGTAAGTTCGGACTCACCCATATTGTGCAGTATGTACTGTTTGTAGCCTTGCAGGTGCTGCTCATGGACCACCTGGTGCTATACAGTACAGCTTTCTGCTTTATTTACGTAGCTTTTCTGCTCTTTTTACCGATCTACACCAACCGCACCTGGATTTTATTTCTTGGCTTTATAGCAGGCTTTTCGGTAGATGTGTTTTACGACACCATGGGCATACACGCAGGGGCCAGTGTGCTGCTGGCGTTTTTAAGAGCCCCGGTTTTGAACCTTCTCACGCCACGCGATGGTTATGACACCAACGACACCGTGAACATACACCTGATGGGTTGGCGCTGGTTTCTGGCATACGCCTTTATCCTCATCCTGATCCATCATAGCTTTGTGTTTTTCCTGGAGGTGTTTACGCTACAGGAGGCGTGGTTTACGTTGATTAAAATTATGACGAGCTCGCTTTATACTACGGTGGGCATGTTAATTATTCAACTTCTTTTCTTCTCGGTAAAGAGAGCGAATAGATGAATTATTTAGAA
>NZ_VRTY01000049.1 GCF_008017455.1 Pontibacter qinzhouensis
GGTGAGATAGGATATCAGTAAATCTCTTTCTCTTCACATTATAATTCAGATAACGCCACAACTGATCTGAATTCTTGTAGTTTTTAGTTTAAATTATTCAAATAAAAACAGCCTTCCAAAGCAATTCAGTTGCTTTTATGCCAAGGGTTGAGCAGGGCTTTAGCTTCTCCTTTTGCTGCCAAAGCTTCTCGATGCTGCCATATTTTTCAGGAGCGTTACTTCTGCCGATGAGAGTGTGCGGTATTCGCCAGGCTGCAGGTTGTTAAGAGTTAGCGGACCGATAGCCGGCCTGATCAGGCGAAGAGTCGGAAACCCAGCAGCAGCTGTCATACGGCGCACCTGCCGGTTCATACCCTGGCTAATTTTAATTTCTACCCAACTGGTCGGAATATTCTGCCTGAAACGGATAGGTTTGGAGCGCTCCCATAGTTGGGGCGGTTCCTCCATCAGACGCGCTTTAGCAGGTGCGGTTTTTATGTTTTTAATGTAAATGCCTTCTTCTAAGGCAGCCAGGGCTTCGGTAGTCGGCACTCCCTCTACCTGCACCCAATACGTTTTCTCTACCTTAAACTTCGGATCCGATAAGCGGTGTTGCAACGCTTTGTCATCAGTGAGCAGCACTAAGCCTTCGCTATCGTAGTCGAGGCGGCCAACCGGGTAAACTCCAGGAACTTTCACATAGTCTTTCAGGGTTAATCTTCCAGTTTCGTCGGTGAACTGCGTTAGTACTTCAAAAGGCTTGTTCAGAATAATGTAGTTCAAAATGTTGGGCTTGCATAAGGTTCAAATCAAAATTGAAGTAAATAAACGAGGACTCAAAATCTATTTTTGTAGTAAATAATACGGTTTACCTGAAAAAATACGCCTAAATACTAAAAACAGCAGCCTCAGATTGTGTTACTTTTGGCTATTAATTTTTTGTATTAATTTATTGATTATCAGGTATTTATTGATTTAAAGTAGCAGAATGATATATTGTTGTGATGTTACTTTGCCTGTCTGTATTTCCTTTTATGGCAGACATATTTGTAGTTCTTTTGAATCATGCCTGAAAACAGGTTGCGAAGTTTACCTAAAAACAGAAGCGATGAAAACTTTTATCATAGATGACGATCCGATAAGCTCTTTCCTGACAGAGGCGGTCCTTCAGATGGAGGACTTTTCAGAGCAAATCGTAACTTTTTCCTCTGCAGAAGAGTCCTTGAGCTTTTTGAATGAGAACATGGAAACGAACGTACCAGAAGTTATATTTCTGGATCTGAACATGCCTTCCATGAATGGATGGCAGTTTCTGCAGGCGCTGAGCCCGCACGAAAATACTTTTTCTAAGAACTGCTCCATCTTTATCCTTACTTCTTCTATCGATTCTTCGGAACAAAAACTTGCCAAAGAACATACGGTGGTAAAAGGCTTTATCAGCAAGCCCATCACAGAAGAACATATTCATTTTATTAAGCAGGGTTTAGGACTTGTAGCTTAATGCTGCGGCTTATCAATTCAGAAATTAGAAGACCATAAAAGCAAAAAGCCCGGCTAAAAACCGGGCTTTTTGCTTTTATAATTTTGGTAAAAGACAGATGTATATCGAAACAGGACATTGTAAAAAGTATTTATTAGATGTATAGCTTTTTGTCTGAATCATGAAACCGGTCAGGTAGAACAAGTTGTGAACGCATACTTACGAATTATGCTAATCATTTTGCCCTCCAAAAGGTTTTTAAGGCGAAAATTGCCAAGGGTATCCAGGTTCGCCAGGAGGTTTATTGCCTTGAGCAACAAGTTCCGAAGCAGCTGGCTGGTATGCGCAGCCTTAGTAACTCCCGTTGTATTTCCGTACAAACCACTCCACACAAATAAGGGCCAGTATCACAAAGAACAGCCATTTCATGCCCACAATGTCGTTAAGCGATTCGGAGCTGTAGATCAGGTTCTGGTGATCGGCTTTCAGAATATCTTCTTCCAGTTGCTGTAGCTGGGCAGGGTAGTAGAGGCGGGAGCCTGTGTTGTTACCCAGCTGAAAGAGCAGGTTATGATCGGCCACTGCGTTAAGGGCCTCCAGTTGTAGTTCCTCTACCACAAACTCGCCCTTGTCTTGCTGCAGTTGTCCGCCTATGGTGGCACTGGCGCTATAACTGTAACGGCCACCGGACAGGGAG
Source organism: Pontibacter qinzhouensis (assembly GCF_008017455.1). Taxonomy (GTDB): domain Bacteria; phylum Bacteroidota; class Bacteroidia; order Cytophagales; family Hymenobacteraceae; genus Pontibacter; species Pontibacter qinzhouensis. The sequence goes on from NZ_VRTY01000049.1 coordinate 2,157, forward strand.
CCAATGTTAACGCCTGCCTGATTTTCTCCATTAGCAAAACTGAAGTTTTTGGTGGTGCCGTCTTCCGCGGTAATTTTTAAGCTGATGGTTTGCCCATAAATCGGCTCTAGCGCCTGGTTGTAGGCCTCGGCTTCAAAGTAAATTTCGTCTGCGCTGGAGTATTCGTCGCGGGCAGGGTACACGTTCAGCCGTTTTTTGTTGCGGGGAGCGGTAAGCAGCTGCACCAGGTTTGTAATCAGTTTGTCATATACCTCGGGCTTTTCGTGCGCAGAGGCTTCTGATAAGCGCCACTGCCAGGTGCCGGAGGCGAGGAGGGTGGCGTTGCGGCGGTCGTTGGCGTTCTGCACCACCAATAGAGGGCGGTTGGTGCGCACGCGGCCTACCTGCTGGTACAAAACGGTTTCAGCGTTTTTAGATAACTCGAACTCGGCATAAGGTACGGTGGCCGGTGGGTATTGTAGCAGCCGCTCTGTAGCTTCTGAAGCAAACTTAAACGTACTGAAGTTGGGATTGAGGGCACTTGTTACTTCGTCGGTGTCGCCGGAGCCGCCAATAGAGAGGCCCATGTTGAGCCGGTTAAAAGCCGAAATATCGCTTTGCGGACCGATAATGAACAAAGCAGGCATCTGTTTCTGGCGTACCAGTTGCAACACTGCTTCACCTCCGGGTGTTTTGCCGGGTAGCTGATGCAGCACCGCCACATCGTAGTCCTGTTGTTTCAGGGTGTTTACGCCAGGCACAAACAGCTCTGTCTCGTAATTCTCGTTCGACTCTATGGCTGCCCGAATGGCCTTTATGTCGGGGTGCGGGGCGGCTGCAGCCACCAGAATTTTAATTTTGCCTTTCACCATATCTATGTAGGCGTGCTTGGAGTTGTTGAGGGTTGTAAACTCTCCCTGCAGCGGCTGCACCTCAATTTCGTAGTGGCGTTTGCCAAGTCCTCCGGCCAGCACCGAAAACGGTACCACCTGTAGCGGCCTGTTGGCTTGTAAGATTACCTGCTTGCGCTCCAGCACTTTGCCATTCTCTTTTAGCAGCACATTGGCACCGCTACCGCCAAAGCCTTCGTGTTGAATTTCGGCCTCAATCGGAAATTTATTGCCACTGTAGTTTACTTTGTTGTACCGCAGTGATGTCAGGATTACATCTTTTTTCGGAACCGTATCGCCGATGGCAACCGGGTAAATAGTAAAATTGTAATTGGCGTAGGTAGGCGAGGTTCCCTGGTTTACTATGCCATCTGAGAGCAGGACCACACCCGCCAGGTTCTGCCGTTCCTGATCGGTTTGCGCCTGTTGCAGCAGCTGGTGCAGGTTGGTGGCCTCCTGTTTAAACCGGATATCTGTCAGGTTTTGCACTTCTGGCCCCGCTGCCTCTAAAGTTCTGATTTCGGTGTTGTAGCCATTATCCTGCAGCTTGGACATAAGTTGTTGCAGCCCTTGCTGGGTCTGGCGGAGCTGGCTGGTGTCGGAGAAGAGGGTAACTGAGCTGGAGTTATCTACAGCAAATACAATAGTGGGTTGCAGGGTAGTGTTGCTGAGGTAGCGCACCAGAGGCCCCAGCAACAGGAAGCACAGAAAACTGACTACGGCAAATCTTAAAAAAGACAGCGCCAGGTTCAGGTTTTTAGACCAGGGCGTACGCTTGCTATATAAAAGCCAGGCGTAAAGTGCGCCGGCAGCCAGGCAGGCCAGAATAAGCCAGGGTGAGTAAGTAGTTAATATTCTGAAAGAAGACACGTATGTTCTAATTAGAAATTAAAAATTATGAATCAGAAATCCGAAGTAAGTTAACGCTGCTTTTTGGAGGAGCCAAAACAAGCGGAACTTTGGTTTGGAATAACTATCCGATTTGTGAAACTACAAGAAAGGTATAACGGACCACTTTTTTGTTTAGCATGTTATACGCGGTCTTGTTACGATTAAAATCCACAAATTAATTTATAATTCATAATTTTTAATTTCTAACCAGCAAAGCTTAGGTCAGCATGCCGCCATCTACCTGCAGTACCTGCCCCGAAATATAGGCTGCTTCATCAGATGCCAGGAAGGCAACACAGTTGGCTACATCGCCTGGTGTGCCACCGCGTTTCAGCGGAATAGCCTTGCGCCACTCATCCACCACCTTCTGGTCTAGCTCGCTGGTCATTTCAGTTTCTATAAAGCCGGGAGCCACCGCGTTGCAACGAATATTGCGGGAGCCAAGCTCCAGCGCCACCGATTTCGTGAAACCGATTATACCCGCTTTAGAGGCAGCATAGTTTGCCTGGCCAGCGTTCCCTTTTATACCAACCACCGATGTGATGTTTATAATAGAACCAGCCTTAGCACGCATCATGTGTTTAGTAGCCGATTTGGTGAGGTTGAAAACAGATTTCAGGTTGGTGTTGATTACCGCATCCCACTGGTCTACGCTCATGCGCATCAGCAGACCGTCGCGGGTTATGCCGGCATTGTTAACCAGGATGTCGATTTTGCCGAATTCGCTGATCACATCTTCTACCAGCTTTTCTGCCTGCGCGTTATCGGCTGCATCCGAGCGGAAACCTTTGGCTTTGCCACCGTCAGCAGTCAGTTCCTGCTCCAGTTGCTGTCCTTTTTCAACACTCGACAGGTAGGTGAACGCTACCTGGGCTCCCATTTCCACAAACTTTTGTGCAATGGCGCGGCCTATGCCTTTAGATGCTCCTGTTACCAGGGCTACTTTTCCTTCTAATGTTTTCATAAGGGCCAAAGTTAGAAAAGATTTTCATTAGAATAATTTTTGGCTGCTGATTGTTCGTTTTTGATTGTTAAAAGGCTGAATTGTTGATTTTTTGATTCAGAAATTTGAAGAATCTAAAATTTGGGGATATGAAGATTTGTGAATGTGGAGAAATAGAAATTTAAATAATTGCAGGAGAGCTTATTTAATGCTTCCGGATAAAACACCCTTGAACGATTTCTGATAAAAATCCTTCGGAAGGTCATTTTGATTCAAATAATTAGTATTTCTTCTAAACTGCGATCTAAGCTGATGCTGTAATGGGACCAGATTCATTTTATAAAATTTTAAGTAGTAGTTGTATAACCATAAAGTATTTAGCAGGAGGCTGGCGGAACAGATTTACTTTCTGATTATTGCCCTGTTTTTTATTTTTAATTCTATCATTTTACCCATATTTTAGCAGCTGTTTTCAACCAAAATTTTAGTGCAATGCTCAAACGCAGAATCGGATTTGCCATCCTGATCCTTAGCTCTTTGCTGATTTTCTTCACAACAGCGCAGCCCTTTAACTTTAACACAGCCAGTGAAGTAGAAGAAGAAACGGACGGTTTCTCTTTGGTAGCAGAAGAGGAAGAAGGTCCTGCGCCTATCGTTTTTGGCATCCCGACAGATTCTATGAAGATAGTGGAAGGGGAAGTGAAGCGAGGAGAAAACCTGTCTGTGATCTTGGCTGATTACAATATTTCGGCGGTTACCATCGATAAACTTTCTCAGAAAGCGAAAGATATTTACAACGTCAGGAAAATAAATGCCAGGCAGAAGTACCTGGTGCTGCACGCCAAAGATGCTGCCCGCACCGCCCAATACTTTATTTTTGAGCCAAACAAAGTAGAGTACATTGTTTATGATCTGCGTGGCGACCTGGAGGTTAAAAAAATAAAGCGCGAAATGGAAGTGGTGGAGAAAGCAATCTCCGGTGAGATCAGCCACTCGCTTTATGCCTCCATCCTCAAAGCCGGCGGATCGGCCCAGTTAGTAAACACCTTTGCCGATATCTACGCGTGGCGCCTGGACCTGAACAGAATTCAGCCTGGCGACAAGTTTAAGCTAATTTATGAGGAAAAAGTGGTGAACGGTACCCGCATCGGCGTTGGCAAACTTAAGGCTGCTTATTTTGAGCACCAGGGCCAGCCGCTCTACGCCATCGCCTTCGACCAGGATAACGACAGTGGTTATTTCGACCAGAACGGCAAGAGTCTGAAAAAAGCATTTCTGCGGGAGCCACTCGAGTACAGCCGCATCAGTTCCCGCTACACCATGAACCGTTTCCACCCGGTACAGAAAGTAAACAAGCCACACTTGGGCACCGACTTTGCCGCCCGCGCCGGCACGCCTATCCGTACTGTTGGCGATGGGGTAGTAGTAGAGGCCAAGTTTACGCGCGGCAACGGCAACTATGTTAAAATTAAGCACAACGGCACTTACACAACCCAGTACCTGCACATGTCTAAATTCGCGAAAGGTATTAAAGCAGGTGTGCGGGTGCAGCAGGGGCAAACTATCGGCTATGTTGGCAGCACCGGCCTTGCCACCGGCCCGCACCTGTGCTACCGTTTCTGGAAAAACGGCAAACAGGTAGATGGCCTGAAAGTGCAGTTGCCTGAAGCGGAGCCCATTAACAAAAAACACATGCCGACTTTCCTCACACAAAAAGAAATTATTGTGCAGCAAATGGAAGCGCTTAATACTACTGGCAATAAACCACAGGAATTATTAGCTGTGAAAGAAGGCAATAAATCAGGTGGTGCCTGAGTTGTAGTAATGTTCAATATTGGTTTTGTTAATGCGAAAGGGCAGTCGGTACGGCTGTCCTTTCTCTTTTAGGCTGCATGCTGAATTATTCGAATTAAAGTTGCCTTCAGAAGGTTTTTTGTTCAATTTAAGCCAAGGGTGTTGCCCTTTGGCAACCCAATTTTCTTGTGGTACTCCTTTAAAGTGGCACCCTACACATCTACACATCTTCAAATTTCCAAATCTTCAAATTAAGGATCATAAAGGCTTAAACTGTTCGAACATCTGGTGGCAGTTGTTGCAGAAGTGCAGGGCACGACAAAGGGTGGGGCCAAAGGGCGATCGCATGGTGGTGTTGGTGCTCTGGCAGTTGGGGCAGGTGGCATATTCCAGAATGTCGAGGTCCAGAATGAGATCATAAGTAGGCGGAGGAGCCAGTCCAAAATCTTTAAGCGCGGTCCGTCCTTTTTCAGTTAGCTTGTTGCTGTTCCAGGGGTCATCGAACGACATTCTGACGGTGAAGTGGCTTATGCCATGACGGGCCAGCATTTGCTCCACATCTTTTTTCATATAGTCCATGGCGGGGCAACCGGCAAATGTAGGTGTCATGTTTACCGTTACGTGGCCGTCTACAGCTATATCCACAGCCGTTATCACGCCCAGGTCTACCAGCGATAATACCGGTATCTCAGGGTCTTTTACCTCCTCCAGCAGGCGCAGTATGGCTTCTTTTTCCAGTGTCATGCTACCACTCGGCTGTAGGGTCTATTTTTATGACTTCGGCCATTTCGTTGAGCAGGGGCTGCAGGTATTTGGTGTGCTGCCCGGCGCGGCCGCCCAACATGGGTGGCAGGCTGGAGATGTCGGGCAGGGTTAACTCAGTCTGCGCAACTACCTGCTGTATCTTGGTCAGCCATTCAGCTTTTATCTTTTCTTCGCCGGGGTATATGCCAGTTGCTATCAGTTCCTGCTCGTGCACCGATGGCTCAAACATACCCAGTGCGTAAGGCATGAGGGTGTTTAGGGAGTTCTGCAGGCGCGTAATGGCTTCTTCTGTGGAAGAGCCCAGGTTGCGGAGCCAGGTATTGGCGTGCAGCACGTGGTATTTTATTTCGCCCTTTAGTTTAGTGGCCACTTTGGCGATAGGCGCATAGCTAGAGGTGCTCAGTTTCTCGAACCGGATGGCTTCGGCGTTGTCGTAAAGGAAATGCCGGATCAGGCTGAAATCGAATTCGCCGTTTGGTAACTCTGTGAACTGGCTGTTACGGAAGCGGGAGGCGCTGCGGGAGAAGGCAATAATATCCGGCTCTGGCTCACCCAAATCGTGCAGCAGCGTGTAAAAAGCCAGACTATGCCCGATTTTGTCCTGCGCCATCGACGAAAAGGCTATATCTTCTTCCAGAATAGGTCCCAAACCGGTCCATTCCGAATTGCGGTGCCCTAGTATCAGCTGATCATCGGCTATTTTATAAAGTAAGTCTTTTATGGCTTCTCTCTTCATTTTGTCAGGGCTTTTTGCTCTTCCTCCTCCTTAAACTTTTTAATTCTATCGAGTACCTTGTATGCAGCTGGTTCGCGGTATTTCTTCTCCGGCAGGGTCAGCCACATATCGCGGTCTTCTTCTGCCGACTGCAGTACGTTCTTCGATTTTACGACCCACATATTTACGGCTGGATGTTCGGCCGCAAAGGCGGCTTTGGCTTTATGGTAAGCCTCCTGGTAAGAGGTGGCACCAATGCGGCCAACATGCGTATGCGCTTTACCTCGTTTCTTAAGATGAAACACCTCGTACGACTCAAGTGGCCAGGTAGTATCTTCCGGAATTTCCACTTCGAAGGAGTCGTAAATGTTTTCATCATCGTTGGCGTACGGCGATACCATGATATGCCGCGTGAGCACTACCCACAGGCCACTGCAGGCGGACCGGCGGCTGTACTGCTCTTTGGCAAACAAAAAAGCCACATCGGCATTGGGCGCGTGCACAGGTCCGGCATACGTAAAAGGCGTTTTGTCGCGCTTGCGGGCAAAAACCTCAAACGTCTCGAACTGATCGAATGCTGCCTTGGGCTCCATGGGCGGAAGTTCGCCATCTGGCAGGTTCATGCGGTTAATTCTGGGGTCCAACGATTTCAGCGACATAGTAAGCAAAGTTTAAGGTAAACAGTCGGAGCTTTTCAGCTTCTTTAATTTCAATATTATAGTTGGTGCCTAACGAGTACTGGTAACCTGAAGCAGATGAGTTAGGAGTTGGATAAGAGCAATTATTCGAATGAAAAAGGCCTTCAGAAGGCAGAACCTGAAAAAAGTGCCAAGGGTAAATTTATTCACCCATTCACCCATTCACTCAGTCATTAAAAACCTAAGCCAGCGGGCGCACATATTTGGCTGTCGGGTTTTTTAGGGCAAGGCGTACCCAGGCACCTCTTTCTTCTGCCATACGCCGCACACCAAGGCGCTCGGCGTTACAGGGGCCATCGCCGTTAATTACTTTTCTGAATTCTTCCCAGTCGGGTTCGGTGTATTCCCACTGGCCAGTCTGCTCATTTTTATGCAGGTGCGGGTCTGGTATAGTCAGGCCGATCTCTCTGATCTTAGGAACGTACATGTCGAGGTACTGCTGCCGGCATTCGTCGTTCGAGGCCATTTTAACTTTCCAGCGCATCAGGGTTTCGGTGTGCACGCTTAGTTTGTCAGAGGGCCCAAAAAACGTCATGATCTGGCTCCACCAGCGGTTCAGGGCCTCCTGCACCATCTGGCGCTGCGCCGGCGATCCGGTTGCCATAAATACAACCGAGTCGTGGCCATATTTCAGATGGAAAGCTTCTTCGGCACAAATACGCTCCAGGGCGCGGCAGTAAGGGCCATAGGAGCCTTTTGAGTTAGCCATTTGGTTTACAATAGCGCCGGCATCTATGAGCCACGATATAATGCAGGAGTCGGCCCAGGTATAAGTAGGGTAGTTAAACACATTCGAGTACTTCGATTTCCCGTTTATCAGGTCGGTCAGCATTTCCTCGCGCGATTTACCTAACGTTTCGGCTGCACTATATAAGAGTTGAGCATGGCCTACCTCGTCCTGCACTTTGGCCATTAAGGCAAGTTTGCGCCTGAAGCCGGGAGCGCGCGTAATCCAGGTTCCTTCTGGCAAGGCTCCTATTATTTCGGAGTGGGCATGCTGCTCAATCATCCGGATGAGCTGCATGCGGTAAAGGCGGGGCATCCAATCGTCAGGCTCAATCTTTTCGCCTTGTGCAATACGGGCTTCAAATTCAGCTAGCTTTACAGCATCTTCCTGCTCTAAATCTTCTGCTTTTGTTGCCTCAAACGTGTTTCCTCCTCCGTACATACGCTCTCTGTTTTGTTTTTAGCTGAAAAAGCCGGACCGCAGGCAGCCCGGCACTAATTTTATATAAGCCACACCGGAAGATGTAAGTGTAGTTTTTTCCAGGTTTGGGTTTAGTATTTTTAACTTAGATAAATACAAGTTAAAAACCAGGCTTCAAATTCTGAAGGCTACCAACAGCAGCTCCTGAATAGGTTTTTCTCCCATTGCGTTTATTTAAATATACGCAAACTAACGTTAGTTAGCAAGTTGAAGTTTTTGTTTCTGCTCAATTAGAACAATATTTTAAGTATAGAGCAATTTTAGCAGAGTTTTTACGCTATATAAGTGGGTAAAGAGCCCAAAAAGATATACTCAATTTTGAAGCTAATTTAGGGCTGCTGCGTATGAATTGAATAGGAGGATTCGATACTGATGAATTGATAATGCCTCTGCTGTAGCTGCTGGTGGTATGCTCTGAGTTCTATTTTTATACCCGATGGTAGAGCTGCCCGGCAACAGGTAGTTGGATCGTCTTATATTTTTTTGTTACTTAAAGGATGTCTGGTGCTAAGGCAACTAAAGGAACTGGCGCAGGAGTGAGAAAAGCCGGAAAAGGAGCTATATATGGAGGAGTAGAATCTATAACGGCATCAGCAAGTTGGCAGCCGGAACTTAGGTTAAACCCGAAACTGGAAGCGAAATAAGGTAATTGCATAAACCTTCGTGGCCCCGCAATAAGGCAACAGCCAAAACATACTGATGCCCCCTGCTGTTTTCTAGTTCCGGGGAAAGCCGGTGCAGGATCATCCTCAAAAATTTCTGAATTATGACTGATACTATGAATACTGCTGAAAAGCAAGTGATGGATTTTGTACGTTACCATGTAAAAGACAGGGTAGGGTATATTACCATGGCCCGCGCCGAAAAGCGAAACGCCCTTAATTTTGAGGTGGTGCTGGAACTGAAACGTGCTTTTGCCAGAGCCGAAGACGACGAAAACTGCAAAGTAGTTGTGTTTAGAGCAGAAGGCAACGTATTCTGTGCCGGGGCCGACCTCGAATACCTGCAACTGCTGCAAAAATATAATTACCAGGACAACCTGGCCGACTCAACGCACCTCATGGAACTGTTCCGGGCCATCTATACCCTGAAAAAGGTGGTAATAGCCCAGGTAAACGGACATGCGATAGGGGGAGGATGTGGCCTGGCTACTGTCTGCGATTTTGCCTTTACGGTGCCAGAAGCTAAGTTTGGCTATACCGAAGTTAAAATCGGGTTTATACCGGCCATTGTAAAGGTGTTTCTGCTCCGAAAAATCGGCGAAGCCAAAGCCAAGCATTTGTTACTAACCGGCGACCTTATTTCTGCTCAGGAGGCACTCGCTTTTGGCCTGGTAAATTATGTGGTGCCTACTGAAGAGCTGGAAGAGAAAGTGTTCGCATTCGCTCAGAAACTCTGCACCGAGAACTCACGGCAATCAATGGAGGTCACAAAAGAAATGATCGCGCGCCTGCATGGCAAATCGTTGGAGGAGGCCCTGCAGTATGCCGCCGAAATGAATGCCGTTGCACGTAGCAGCGAAGACTGTCAGCGAGGAATTGCGGCTTTTCTGAACAAAGAAAAGGTGAAGTGGTGATAAAAAAATTCATTATCTCTCCTTATTTAAAACCATTTGTTCATCTTGCTGTTTGTTCGATATGCTGACCGGCATTGGAATCATGATATTAACGTTTGTAGCAATGGAAGGTGTGGCCTGGGCCACACACAAATATGTGCTGCACGGCTTTATGTGGTTTCTGCATAAGTCGCACCATACCAGGCATCAGCACGCGTTTGAGCTGAACGACCTGTTTTTTGCCTACTATGGTATTCTGGCCATGCTCTTCTTCTTATTCGGAGAAAGCCCCCTCGATTACCGGTTCTGGATAGGCGCAGGTATTACCTTATATGGCGTGGCTTATTTCCTGATTCACGATGTGTTTATTCATCGCAGGCTAAAAGTTTTCGGTAAAACATCGCTGGTTTACTTGCGGGCACTTAATATAGCCCACAGGGTGCACCATAAGGTGGCTGGTAAATACGGCTCCGAATCGTTTGGCATGCTTTGGGTAGCCCCCAGGTATTACCGGTCAGCTTCTAACTCAATCAGGAAACAGAAGCAGACAAACCGTGGCTCTTTACTCAATTAAGGAACTTGAACAACTATCAGGTATCAAGGCGCATACTATCCGAATATGGGAGCAGCGTTACCAGATTCTGGCTCCTTCCAGAACAGATACCAATATTCGTTTCTACGACGACGAAGATTTGAAATGGCTGCTCAACATCTCGTTGCTAAACGAGAAGGGCACGAAAATCTCGAAAATCGCTAAAATGACGAAGGAGGAGGTAGCACAAATGGTGCAGCACCTCTGCGAACAGTCATCAGAGTTCGACCACCACATAAACGGCCTCATTACCGCTATGCTCGATTTGGATGAGGCCCTCTTCGACAAAGTACTTTCTACTGCCACCTTGCAACTTGGTTTCCAGAACATGATGCAGGACGTGGTGTATCCTTTCCTGAAGAAGATCGGCATTTTGTGGCAAACCGGCAACATCAGTCCGGCGCATGAGCATTTTATAAGCAACCTGATCCGCCAGAAGATACTTGTCGCGATAGATGGGCAGGTGGTGCGGCGGCGCGACGGCCACCCAACCTACATGCTCTTTCTGCCGGAAGGCGAAATGCACGAGATTGCTTTGCTCTACATGAACTACCTGCTGCGGACCTTACAAATTTACACCTTGTATCTGGGGCAGAGCCTGCCTTTCGAGGACCTGAAGCTTTGCTATAAAAGTTTTAAGGCAGATTATATTTGTACGGTGCTCACCTCCACACCAGAACGCAGCGAGGTGCAGGCTTACATCGATACCTTGTCTGCCACTTTTCCGGAAGCTACTATTATGGTGTATGGTTCCCAGGTGCAGCACGATTTCCTGGTATTCCCGGCAAATGTAACGCACCTGACGAGCATGCAGGATTTTGTGTCGGAGATAACTGCCACCGCAAAACATTCCCAGGTAGCCAGGTAACCTAAAACTAAACCCTATCAAGAGTCAACTGCAGCCTGCAGCCTGAATTATTCTAATGAAAACGGCCTTCAAAAGCTTTTGAGGCAATTCAGCCTCAAGGGTCAACGTGTTGTGTAAACGTATGGGTAGTCAGGTGTATATGCCATGACTGTTTACGCAGTACTGTTAAGGTAAAAAAGGTTGTAGAAAGCATGCGCATAGTACGATCACTTAAGTATACCAGCCACACCCAACCAATTCAATATATTCTGACCTGTACCCGCACAACCACTATCACCACTCTAACAGAAGTCGCCCATAGCAGGCAACTTCTTGCTTTCGTACCATTAGGGTCTCGTTTTTGAAGACCCCTGCAAATACCAATTAATTAAATTTTTTTGGCGTTCCTTTTTCTAAACAACCTGCTGCTCCTGAACAAGCGATAGTTCTATAGAACAAATTTTTACCGGATAGGTGAAAAATAGACTTCTAAAAGCTCGGGTTATGCTACAAAAATAGCTGCTGAATAAAATATTTTGTTTAATACTTTTAAATGTAAATTAAACAAAATACCTTTATTATAGAAAACTAGCTTATTTTGTTTGCGTATACGATAAAAATATTAAACAAATATGACAGCTCTGGAATTTAGTAATCATGTGCAGCTGCTGGCACATAACATGCGTCAGGCGGCTATGCGGCTCACGCAAGATGCAGACGATGCCAAAGACCTCGTGCAGGAGACTCTGCTCAAGGCGCTGCTAAACCGCGAAAAGTTTTTGCCGGGTACAAACCTGAAAGCGTGGTTATTTACAATTATGCGCAACTCATTCATCAACAACTACAACAAGGTGACGAAGCGCAGCAGCAATTCCGACTTCGACGATTTTCTGCACCACCTTAATCACGACGAAAATTTCATGACGCATAACAAAGGCACTTCATCTTTCGTCATGAGTGATATTCAGACAGCTATAGATGCCTTGCAGGAGGAGCACCGTACACCCTTTATGATGTACTATGTTGGTTACAAATACCTCGAAATTGCAGAAATGCTCAAAATTCCGATCGGTACGGTAAAAAATCGCATCTTTATTGCCAGGCAGGAGCTTAAGGCTATGCTTAAGACCTACCAGGCGGGTGCCTGATACCAACCATGCGTGCTAATCATACTTTATGAATCGGAAAAAAGTAATTGTCATCGGCTCCGGCTTTTCCGGGTTATCGGCTGCTACCAGTCTGGCTGCCGAAGGCTTTGAGGTAACGGTGCTCGAGAAAAATGCCACCCCTGGCGGCAGGGCCAGAAGCTACAGTGCCCAGGGCTTCACCTTCGACATGGGGCCCAGCTGGTACTGGATGCCCGATGTGTTTGAGAGCTATTTCCAGAACTTTGGCAAATCAACTTCCGATTATTATAACCTGAAGCGGCTCGACCCATCGTACACCGTTGTGTTTGGCGAAAATGATTTTATGCAGGTGCCGGCTTCTACCACTGCCTTACGGGCTATGTTCGAGGAACTGGAGCCGGGCAGCGGCCCCAGGCTCGATGAGTTTCTGAAGCAGGCTGCTTATAAGTACAAAGTAGGTATTAATAATCTGGTGTATAAACCCAGCCGGTCTGTTAGCGAGTTTGTAAGCCTGAAGCTGCTGTATGATGTCGTCCGGATGGATGTTTTTCAGTCGTTCCATAAACATATCAGGCGCTTTTTCAGCCACAGTAAAATCATCAAGCTCATGGAGTTCCCGATTTTGTTCCTGGGTGCGCTACCTGAAAATACGCCTGCTCTCTACAGTTTAATGAACTACGCCGACATAAGCCTCGGCACCTGGTACCCCATGGGCGGTATGTACAGAATAGTGGAAGGCATGGTGCAGCTGGCAGAAGAAAAAGGCGTTCAGTTTCTGTATAATCAGGATGTTCGGGGAATTCTGGTGGAAAACGGAGAGGCAACAGGTGTGGTTACAGCCTCTGGCCGTTTTGAGGCCGATGTAGTAGTGGCCAGTGCCGATTACCACCATGTAGAGAAACAACTGCTGCCAAAAGCCAGCCAGAGTTACTCCGATAAGTATTGGGAGGAGCGTGTTATGGCACCTTCATCCCTGATCTTTTACCTGGGTATAAATAAAAAACTCCAGAACCTGAACCACCACAACCTGTTTTTCGACGAAAACTTCGGGCCCCACGCACACGAAATTTATACCGACCCTAAATGGCCTACTAAACCATTATTTTATGTGTCGGCTCCATCTGTAACAGACAGCGGCGTAGCACCTGATGGCTGCGAGAACCTGTTCGTGCTGATACCGGTGGCCCCTGGCTTGGCTGATACCGAAGAGGTACGCGAAAAATACTACCACCTGGTAATGGATAGGCTGGAGCGCCTTACCAAACAGGAAATTAAGAACAGCGTAATATATAAGCGAAGCTATGCACACCACGATTTCGAGTCTGACTACAACGCTTTCAAAGGTAACGCCTACGGGCTTGCCAACACCCTGATGCAAACTGCGCTTCTTAAGCCAGCCCTTAAAAGTAAAAAAGTAAGTAATTTATATTATACCGGGCAACTAACCGTGCCAGGACCTGGCGTGCCGCCTTCGCTTATTTCGGGGCAGGTAGTGGCCAGAGAAATTGTGAAGGAGAACAAGGTTGCTGTTGTCGCTTAAGGCGTGGAGTGTCGATATTTTATAAAACAACTCCCGCCTCTCAAATCTAATTATGTAAACAAACAGTTCGTACATGGAGCTATTCAACCAGACTTGCCTGAAGTGCAGCAAAGTGATAACAGAGGCCTACAGCACCTCCTTCACCCTAGGAATAAAGACGCTGCACCGCAAATTTCATTTCCCGATTTATGCTATTTATGGGTTTGTGCGGTTAGCCGACGAAATTGTAGATACCTTTCATGACTATGAGAAGCGTGAGCTGCTGCAGGACTTTAAGCGCCAAACCTCCGATGCACTCGAAAAACGCATAAGCCTGAACCCGGTGCTGCAATCCTTTCAGGAAGTTGTGCATACCTACCACATCGACCGCTCTTATATAGATGCCTTTCTGAAAAGCATGGAGATGGACCTGGATGACCATGTGTACGACCGGGCGCTGTACGAGGAGTACATCTATGGTTCTGCTGAAGTAGTAGGCCTTATGTGCCTGAAGGTTTTCTGCGAAGGCGACCACGAAATGTTCGACCGCTTAAAGAAACCCGCCTGCAGCCTGGGAGCCGCTTTTCAGAAAGTTAACTTCCTGCGCGATTTTAAAAGCGATTACGATGAGCGTGGGCGCGTTTATTTCCCTAAAGTCGATATCAAGAATTTCAACAACATAAGCAAAGCAGAGATAGAAGCCGATATAGTGAAGGACTTTGAGGAAGCTTACAAAGGCATACTGGCACTTCCGCGTGGCGCACGCATGGGAGTTTACCTGGCTTATGTGTACTACCTGAAGCTTTTTAAGCGCATCCAGCACCTGCCTGCAACCCATATACTGCAGGAACGCGTAAGAATACCAGACAACACTAAGCTGGCACTGTTGCTGGGCTCCTATGTCAGGTATAGATTAAATGTGATTTAACGTGAGAAAACTTCTGCTGATTTTCCTGTTCTGTGCAACAGGCCTTGCCTTTGGTAATAATTTGAATACATATAACCTGCCGGAATTACGGAAAAAATACCTGGCAGCCAGCCAGGATAGTGAGGAAGGAAAAAGCTTCTATGCACTCATGAGCAGTTATAAAGAAAAGGAGCCGGTGGTAATGGCTTACAAAGCGGTGTCGGAGGCGACCATGGCCAAGTATGTCTGGAACCCTTACCAGAAGCTGAAGCACTTGAAGCAATCGGCTGCTATTTTTGATGAAGCGGTACAGCTAGATAACCAGAACCCGGAAATCCACTTTCTGCGGTTTACGGTGGAGCACTACGTGCCGCGCTACCTGAACCTGAGCAACCATGTGGCAGAAGATAAAAAAATAATTATGCAAAGCCTGAAGGCGCATCCCAACTCGGGCATCTCGCCGGAGTGGGCCCGCACCATGCGCGACTTCATGCTGACAAAAGACCATTGCACAGAAGAAGAAAAAAAGGTTTTGCGCAACGTAAACATCTAAATGTACATCTACCTATACCTCGATATTTTTACTATCTTTTTCCCGTTTCTGCTTTCTTTCGATAAGAAGGTAGCATTTTATAAAAACTGGCCTTATCTGTTTCCGGCGATCCTGCTGAACGCTGTCTTGTTCATTATCTGGGATGTGTTGTTTACAAAGGCAGGTATCTGGGGTTTTAATGAGGCGTATCTGGTGGGCATATACCTGTTCAACCTACCGCTGGAGGAGGTTCTTTTTTTTATAGTGGTGCCGTATGCCTGTGTCTTTATCTATGATGTGCTAAATGCGTATATAACTAAAGACCTGTTGCAACGATCCGCCAAACCTGTAACCTACGCGCTGGTGCCGGTGCTGGTGCTGCTGGCCTTGCTCAACGCAGAGCGCCTGTACACCTCCATAACTTTCGGGCTTTTAGCGCTGCTGCTGTTGGTGCACCTGAGGGTGTTTGGTACCCGAATTCTGGGTCGCTTTTACCTGATGTACCTGGTGCACCTGGTGCCTTTTCTGCTGGTAAACGGCGTGCTGACGTACCTGCCCATTGTGTGGTATAACAACGACTATAACCTGGGCCTGCGCATAGTTTCTATTCCGGTAGAAGATACCATGTACTCTATGCTGATGTTGTTGCTCACAATTTCCGTCTACGAAAAGCTGCGGCAGCGCCAGACCAAAAAACATTTTGAACCACATCTTGTTTAGTGTGTATGAAGAGCCTCCAAGTCACAATAGATTCAAATTCCGGATTCTGCTTTGGTGTGGTATATGCCATACAAATGGCAGAGGATATACTGGAGGAGCAGGGATACCTGTATTGCCTGGGCGACATCGTGCACAACGACGAAGAAGTGGAGCGGCTGCAGCAGCAGGGCCTTCGTATTATTGACCACCACCAGCTCCGGGAGCTCCGGAACGAAACTGTTCTGATAAGGGCACATGGTGAGCCACCAGAAACCTACCAGACCGCCCTGGAGAACAACCTGACGATTATTGATGCCTCTTGCCCGGTGGTGCTAAAACTGCAAAACCGCATAAAAGCCTCATACGATAAAAACGAGAAAATCTACATCTACGGAAAGCACGGGCATGCTGAGGTAATGGGCCTGCTGGGGCAGACAAACAATAACGCTGTTGTGTTTGAAGGCATAGATGACCTGCTGCAACACCAGTTGCCGCAACAGGTAACGCTTTACAGCCAAACCACTAAAAGCACCGATAATTTCTATAAGGTAAAAGAAGTGATGGAGCAGCAGGGGGTAGAGGTGCTTGCCAACGACACCATCTGCAGGCAGGTCTCTAACCGCGACAAGGATTTACGCAAATTTGCCGCTCAGTTCGATAAGGTTATCTTTGTATCAGGCACTAAATCCTCTAACGGTAAAGTTCTGTACCAGGTCTGTAAAGACACCAACCCCGAAACCCGTTTTGTGTCGAAGGTGGAGGAGTTGCAACAAGAGTGGTTTACCAACGGCGATACCGTAGGGATTTGCGGTGCTACCTCTACGCCACTTTGGCTCATGGAAGAAGTTCGGGATGCATTGCAGCAATTTTAAATGGTTAGAGCAGGTCAGAAAGACGTTCGTGGAATAGTGATTGCGGCAGTTATTATAATCGCCTGGTTTCTGCTGCTGGCTTATTTGTTGCAGCTGCCTGTTAATTTCACATCGCCGGTTACCTACCTGTTCGTGCTGCTGCAAACACACCTCTACACCGGTATGTTTATAACCGCCCACGATGCCATGCATGGCGTGGCAGCACCGGGTCGTCCTGCTTTAAATAAGGCACTCGGAACCGTGGCGGCTTTTCTTTTTGCCTATAACTGGTACCCACGCTTACTGCCTCGCCACCACCAGCACCACCGCCACGTGGCAACCGACCAGGACCCTGATTTTCATCATGGTTCCTTCTGGCCCTGGTACTTCAGTTTTCTGAAGCAGTATATTACCTGGTGGCAGCTCCTGCTCATGGCCATTACCTTTAACGTGCTAAAATTCTTTTTCCCTATCGAGAACGTGGTGCTTTTCTGGATGCTGCCTGCTATTCTGGCTACCTTTCAGTTGTTTTACTTCGGTACCTACCAACCGCATAAAGGCGAGCATGAGCCAGGCAACAAGCATAAATCAACAACACAGTCTAAAAACCATGTTTGGGCTTTTTTAAGTTGTTACTTTTTCGGGTACCATTACGAGCACCACGACAAGCCATACCTGCCTTGGTGGCAACTGTATAAAGAGAAAACATGAGAGGCAAAAAAGGGAACGGCAGTGGCTCCCTTCTTTGCCTCTCATGTTTTGCTATATAAATAGCATACCTTCAGTTGAAGCAGTCAAATTATTCAAATAAAAATAGCCTTCCAAAGGTTTTTTATCAGAAACTTGCCAAGGGGGGCTACCCGACATAATTCAATTTCCTGCACTAACCCTTGAATAATTTGGGGCTAAAGGCCTTATGAAGGGCAAAATCATTAGAATAATTTGTGGCAAGGAAGCTTTGTAAGGCACTTTAGTGGTCGCCAGCTTCTTTTTTGCAGCAATCATCTAACCTGTTGTAGGCACGCTCCTGGGCTGGTTTATCGTCTGCATCGTACCCTGTGGCGTTTACAGCTTTAATAATATTCTCGGGGTTCGTTTTTTTGCTGTCGTACACAACAGTGAACATTTTCGACTTCACATCCAGAGATGAGGATTTAACACCTTTCTCGTAGGCCATTGCCTTTTCAAGTGTTTTTTTGCACATACTGCAAACGGCAGAAGTTTTAATTTGCACGGTCTCTTCCCCTTTTTTCTGTGACTGTGCTTGAACTGCCGTGCTTAGCATAAACATGGTAAAAGCGAAAAAGATAGCTTTCAGGTTTTTCATGGTTGTAATAAATTATTAGTTATTGAAAAGTAGAGTGATTAATGAATTTTAAAACGCATGCCGGCATACAGGATGCGGCCGGTAACTGGTCCCCACACCATGCTGGCATCAAAGTTTGGACCAAACGGATCTGAAGCTCCCAGAATGGGAGTTGGCTGGCGGTAATTGAGCAGGTTCTCACCGCCCAGGTAAAAGTCCCAGTGCTTGAAGGCCCTCGAAACCTGGCCGTTCAGTACAAAAAAACGGTCAGAGTTCCGGGTGTTCAAATCTGTTCCACTTTCTTGCATGGTGGCAAGTGGCATCAGGCCAAAATATTGGGTTGTCAGGTCGGCGCGCCACTTGTCGAAGGGGGTAGCGAAGCCGAGGTTAAGGAAAAATCGGTGCTGCGGCACCATCGGGCGCTGCTCTAATTGCCCCTGGTACGTCGACCTTACATCGAAATATTTATATGCCGTTTTAACTTCAAGTCCTTCCAGAACTTCGTACTGCAGTTCAGCCTGTAAGCTGCTGGAGTAGGAGCGGCCCTGCAGGTTATAAAATGCGATGTGGTGCGGTGTGCTGTACATATCGGCCACCACCTGGTTCTGGAAGGTAGTGTAGTAATAATCGGTGATAAAAGCACCTGGCTGGCCGCGCAACTCAAAATACTGGGTAAAGGAGCCTCCAAAATTCCAGGCCTGCTCCGGTTGCAGCGCCTCCTTAAACACAAACCTGCGGGAGCTCACCAGTGCCGCCGTGTTTTCTGCCACAGGATTTGCCACCCGAAAACCCTTGCCTGCCGCCACCCTGAAAATGGTGGTTGGTGTAGCATCGTATTTAACATTCAGCCTTGGCGTAAAAACAGTGCCATAGAGATTATGAAAATCAAGACGGCTACCTGCCACCAGTGTCAGGTTTTGGTTATTGGTGTACACATACTCCAAAAATGCGCCCGGTACAAGCTCTGTCCGGGAGAATGAGGTGTCAGAGAGGGTTTCGCTGTAGTCGTCGAGGTGGTAGCTTAGACCTGCCTTGTAGGTATGGCCTGTATGGCCTATTATCGACTGAAAAATTAACCTTGCAGTGGCATTATTCTGTTCTCCGCTGTAGTTTCTGGGGCCGTACAAGGCATTAAACTTATGGTGCGCTGCTGAGGTAATGAGGCCGATGCTCTGGTATGGTTTGCCAGAAAAAGTATAGGAGGTTTTGTTGTAAGCCGAGAACCTGTCTGTTTCAGACTCGGTGCCATAACTGGAGCCGGGGCCTGCTGCTTCTCCTTTCTCATAGTTCATTTGCCCTCCCAGCCGCGATTCCTGCAAACCATTAATGCCAAACTCCGACACAATGGCTTTGTGTTCATATTTCCACTTGTTATACACATTGTACTGTGTGCCCAGCGAAAGGTCCATAAACCCATCGTTGTTGCGGTCTACTCTGTTGCCCAGGTGGTCGGTGTGCAGCATAAGCACGGTGCTCCATTTCGGCGATACCTGCGCCGAAGCATTGAGGTTGGCATCGAACTTGGCCAGGCTGTTGCCATACAGGTTCAGGTACAGGCGCTCTGTCTTTTCAGGGTCTTTCAGTTTCACATTCACCTGCCCCGATATAGATTCATAACCGTTCAGGACAGAGCCCATTCCTTTTATAATATCTATAGACTCGATAAAGGTGCCCGACAGGTAGTTGAGCCGGTAAGGTGCGGCCAGGCCCCGGAGTTCGGGTATGTTATCGGTGGTAAGCAGGGTGTAGGCGCCATCCAGGCCCAGCATCTGGATTTGCTTTGCCCCAGACACGGCATCGGTGGTGGAAACCTCTACTGAGGCGTTGGTCTCAAAACTTTCGGCCAGGTTACAGCAGGCCGATTTCTCAAGATCGCGGTTGGTTATAACCTGCGAATTGGTGGGGCTGATGGCTGAAAGGCGCTGCGTCTGCCCTTCTACTACCACTTCTTTTATACTGGTGGAGGGTTGCAGCACCACAGTTATCTTCTCTTTGCCGGCAACGGCTAGGGTGTCGGGCTTATAGCCAATAAAGCGTACCACAATGGCGGCATGGGTGGCATCCGATTTGGGCAGATGAAAAAAGCCGCTTTCATCTGTTACTGTTCCTGTGGTGGTGCCTACCCAAAGAACAGTGGCACCAATAACTGGAGAGTACTGCTGATCCACTACCTGGCCATGCAGGTTCTGGGCAAGTGCAGGTGCTGCGCTGCCAAAAGACAGCACCAACACGACTGCATTTAAAAAGCTGTTGTTTTTAAATGAAAACATAAAATCCTGAAATGGTAAATTTTCTGAATACAAAATGAAGGCACAGGCATAAGGTGCCTGTGCAAGCGTGGTTTGAAGATCAGAAAATCTATATGATCAGGATGTGGATGAAGTGAAGGAGCTGCCTGCCCGCCCTGAGAGGCGAACTGTCTGCAGAATAGAGGGCGATATGCCGTACACTTCCATCGATGAACCTGTGAAAGGCAAAAGAAGGAGCGGTCAGCGGGAAGAAATCAGGAATGTTCAGCTGAAACGATTTCAGAGAGGAGACAGGCTCCAGTTTCTCAAAAGAAAATTCCTCTGTGCAGCAGTCGTCAGCCTGGCTGCCAGCAGCGGCCTTTTTACAACAGCTATCTTCTTGCGCCTGTTCTTTGGCAGGTTTCACAGAGGCCATGTTGCAGAGCGTATCGCTAAACGCCATACCTACTGAACCCAGCAAGATGCAAAGGGTCAGAAAGAGAACAAACGTATGGCGAACGAGGAGTTTCATGCTGCAAATATACACAATAGCTTCCACTTTCTCCCACAAGTACCACTTTCTCCCACTTTTGCTGTTGTTTTCAAACTTTTAAATGCTTCGTTTAATAGATATGTGCTAAATGCTTGATTATTAATGCATTTTAAAATTAAGCCTCGAATATTAATTAATTTAAATGTATCATGCAAATTTAGTTTTCACCAAAATGATAAAGAAAAATGTGGATAATGTGGATAAGTGGAGTGGATAACCATAATTTATCCACAAAGTGGTAAAAAGTGGGAGATTGTGGTTGTGGTGTTTTCCTGATTCGTTACATTTGTATACTCCTGAATACTATAGGAGCCATTAAACAAATGTTACATGAACTTCCTGTCTGGCGAATATGAATGCAAGATTGATCCGAAGGGAAGGTTGGTTTTACCTGCAAAGATAAAAGCCAACTTGCCGGAGGCTTCTGGCAATCATGTCGTGCTGATGCGAGGGTTTGAGCCTTGTTTGGTGCTATATCCGAAGGTAGAATGGAAGTCTATTTATGATAAAGTGGCCGGGCTGAATGAGTTTAATGAGGAGTACCGCCATTTTCAGCGTAATTTTTTCCGTGGTAACACCGAGATTGAGCTGGATGGTACAGGTCGTTTTATTTTACCACGCACTATGGCTCGTTTTGCCGAATTAGACAAAGAGGCTATTGTGGTGGGGCTCGGCAACAGGGTGGAGATCTGGAACCCCAACAAGTACGAGGAGTTCCTGATCAAGGACCAGCAAAGTTTTTCACAGCTTGCCCAGAAATTTTTGGGTGACAAGCCAGCAGAGGAGGCACCGATTTAATGGAGTACCATCGTCCGGTTTTATTAGAGGAGTCGGTAGATGCCCTGGCAATTAAGCCGGATGGCGTTTATGTGGATGTGACATTTGGCGGAGGCGGACATTCGTCTCTCATTCTGAGTAAGCTGACAACCGGTAAGCTGTTTTCTTTCGATCAGGACCGCGATGCGGAGCAGCAGGCAAAGAAGATTGACCATCCGGGATTCAACTTTATAAAGGCCAACTTCAGGGATTTGAAAAAGTACCTGCGGTTGCACCGGGTAAAGCAGATAGATGGTTTGCTGGCCGATTTAGGAGTTTCGTCGCACCAGTTCAATGTGCCGGAGCGTGGTTTTTCTACCCGCTTTGAAGGTCCGCTGGATATGCGCATGGACCCACAGGCAACTTTGTCGGCAAAAGAGGTGGTGGCTACTTATTCGGAAGAGCAACTGCATAGGATTTTTGGCATTTATGGCGAAGTGAAAAACGCCAAAACGCTGGCCCGTCTGATTGTGGAGCGCCGTATGCGCAACCCGATCGAAACGATCAGTGATTTTAAGCAGGCTATTAGTTCCTGCACCCCAAAAGGGAAAGAGAACAAATACCTGGCGCAGGTTTTTCAGGCCTTGCGCATTGAGGTGAACGACGAGCTAAAGGCACTGGAGGAGATGTTGGAGCAGACGGCGGAGCTGTTAAGCCCGGGAGGACGATTGGTAGCAATATCTTACCACTCGCTCGAAGACAGGTTGGTGAAAAACTTTATTGCGAAAGGTAAGTTTTTCGGAGAGGTGGAGAAAGATCTGTTTGGAAATGAAATAAAGCCGCTAGAAGCAATAAGTCGAAAACCAATTACGCCAACCGAGCAGGAGTTGTTAATAAACAGCCGCTCCAGAAGCGCCAAACTTAGAATCGCCGGAAAAAAGGAAGTGAATGATTAAATAAATTAAGCTGCAGCAGCAGTAAGTATCTAGCAAAAAAGTTAAATATCGACTATGGCTTCTAACCTTATGACAAAGAAACCACGTGTGCCTAAAGCAAACAAGGCGCGCATGAGGGCAGAGGAAGCACCCCAGGAGCCAGTGGCGCCAAAGGGGTCGGGTTTTAATCTTTTTAAACTGCTGGAAAAATATACCAATGTCGATTTCCTGTTTGAGGAAGGGGTTCCGCTCCGGTACCTGCCGCACGTGCTCTTCCTGACCGGCATTACGCTTTTCTATATCGGCAATACCCACTACGCCGAAAAGATCATCAGAAAAATAGATAAAATAAAAGTAGAGACCGAAGACCTGCGTGCCGATTATACCACGCTGAAGTCGGACTACATGGAGGCCAGCAAGCAGTCTGTTGTGGCCTCTAATGTTGCGCCTTTGGGTTTACTCGAAAGTTCCTCACCACCTTACCAAGTAGAAGTAGCGCCAGATGAATATTAAGAAATCCATACTCGTTCGGGTAAGGGTAGCTTTTTTGGCTATCTGTTTGTTTGCGTGCGCTATTGTTTACAAAATCGTGCATATCCAGTTTCTGGATAAAACCAACTGGAAAGCCATTTCGAAGGAGCGGCGCGTGCGTTATCAGCCAGTTTATGCCACCCGGGGTAATATCTACTCCGACAACGATGTGTCGTCGGGCAACGAAAGTATTCTGGCAACCTCGCTTCCTTTTTACCGCGTGGCTTTTGACCCCACCATTGCCGAAACGCAGGTGTTTAATGCAGGCGTAGACTCTTTGGCAATGCTACTGGCCCGCTTCTACGGCGATAAATCAGAGGACCACTACCGTCGCAGGATCAAGAATGCCCGCACCAACGGCCGCAGGTATATCCGACTGAACAGCAGACAGATAAATTACCAGGATAAAAAAATGATGGCGCAGTGGCCGATCTTCAGGGCTGGCAAGAACAGGGGAGGCGTAATTTTCGAGAAAGTAGAGAAGCGCTTTAAACCGTTTGGTTTACTGGCAGAACGCACCATCGGGTTTGTAAACGTCGATAAAAACGGTGCCGGCCTTGAGTTCAGCTTTAATGATAACCTTTCTGGGACCGATGGTGAAGCACTTTTTGAGCGCATTGCCGGAGGTAACAAACCTATCTACGATGGTACTGAAGTAAAACCACAGCACGGCTACGACATTAAAACCACCATCGACATTAACTTGCAGGATGTTGCCGAAAATGCACTGTATAAAGCACTTGCTAAAACAGATGCAGATTACGGCTGCGTGATTATGATGGAGGTGAAGACGGGCGAGATAAAAGCCATTGCCAACCTGGGCAAAACAAAAGGCGGCTATATAGAAGACTATAACTATGCTGTAGGCAACCAGGGTCGCACCGAGCCAGGTTCCACCTTTAAGCTGGCCTCTATGATGGCGCTTTTCGAGCACACCAACGTAAAGCTATCCGACTCAGTAGATACTGGCCATGGCTCCTTCAGAATAAAAGGCAGGACCATGACCGACTCCAAGATTGGCGGCTATGGCAAAATAACTGTGCAGGAGGTTTTCGAGAAATCATCAAACATCGGGGTAGCCAAGCTGACAGAAGAATATTTCGGCAATAACCCTAAAGCCTTCACAGATTACCTGAACAGGTTTGGACTGGGCAGCACACTTGGTTTTCAGATGGATGGGGAAGCTCGGCCTTACCTGAAGAGCCCGCAGGACAGGAGCTGGAGCGCTACCTCGCTCGCCTCTATGTCTATTGGCTACGAGCTGAAGCTGTCTCCGTTGCAGACGCTGGCTTTCTATAATGCTGTGGCAAACAACGGCGTAAAAATTCAGCCTATTATTGTAAAAGAAATCAGAAAGACAGATAACGTTATCCAGACTTTCCAGACACGGGTGCTGGACGAAAAGATATGTTCTGACGAGACACTAAAGAAACTGCGTGCCATGATGGAAGGTGTCGTAGAGCATGGTACAGCCAAAAACATCAGAAGCAACGATTACAAGGTAGCAGGCAAAACCGGAACAGCCCGAAAAGTAAAGAATGGCAAGTACGTGAAAACCTACTCCACCTCTTTTGTAGGCTACTTCCCGGCCGATAACCCGAAATACAGCTGCATCGTTATCATCGACTCACCAAGAGGTGTGAATGTGTATGGAGGCGATGTAGCAGCACCAGTTTTTAAAGAACTGGCTGATAAAGCCTATGCCCGCGACCTTGCTATGCACAAGCCACTGCTGGCGCGCGTGGTGCCAAATAAGGAAAGTATGCCCGATATCAGGTCTGGGAGTCTCGATGACCTGAGCCTGATCTGTAACAAAATCGGCATCAGTAGCCATTCTAAGTCACCGGATGAAGACTGGGTGCACGTGGAACCGCAAAAGCGCTCGCTAGTTTTTAAGCCCAACCCGGTGAATGATGCGATTGTGCCTGATGTAACAGGTATGACCTTGCGCGACGCACTTTTTATACTGGAAAACCAGCGCTTGCGCGTGAAGGTGGAAGGAACCGGCAAACGGGTGCAGCGACAGTCGCTGGCTCCGGGTGCCACCATAGAGAAAGAGGGCCAGATAATTTTAGTTTTAAGCTGATGAAGTTGTTACGAGACATACTAGCGCATGTGCAGGCCCTTGAATCAAGAGGGCCTCTCGACGTTATGGTGGAGGGAATTTCCTTCGACTCACGGCAGGTGCGTGCGGGTGTGTTGTTCGTGGCAGTTCAGGGTGTGCAGTCTGATGGGCACGACTTTATAGCCAAAGCAGTGGAGGCAAAGGCAACAGCCATTGTGTGCGAGGTTTTGCCGGAGCAACTGACTTCGGATACGACATACGTGCTGGTGAAGGACTCGGCAAAGGCACTAGGGCAGATGGCTTCAGTGTTCCATGATCATCCTTCTGAAAAGCTAAAACTGATAGGTGTAACCGGTACAAACGGTAAAACCACGTCGGTTACATTGCTGCACAAGCTGTTCCGGGAATTAGGCTACCATGTGGGGTTGCTCTCTACAGTGCAGAACCAGATAGATGAAACAGTATTGCCTGCCTCACATACCACGCCAGATGCTGTGTCGCTTAACGCACTGCTCCACCAGATGGTGAAAGCAGGCTGCGCTTATTGTTTTATGGAAGTCAGCTCCCATGCCATGGTACAGCAGCGGGTGGCCGGGTTACAGTTTGCAGGCGGTGTGTTTACCAACATTACCCACGACCACCTCGACTACCACAAAACCTTCGACGAATATATCAGAGCTAAAAAGCTTTTCTTTGATGGGTTGCCAGCCGGCGCTTTTGCCCTTATCAACAGCGACGACAAGCGCGGTGCTGTTATGGTGCAGAACACGAAAGCAGAGGTGCATTTTTACTCCTTAAGAAGAGCAACAGAGTTTAAAGCGAAAGTAATTGACAATACCCTGCAGGGGCTGCACCTGGAGGTAGACGGGCACGAGATCTGGTGCAAACTTATCGGCTTGTTTAATGCCTACAACCTGCTGAGTGCCTATGCGGTAGCTGTATTGCTGGAGGAAGATCCGGTGGAGTCCTTAACGGTACTCTCCAGCCTGAACTCCGCCTCCGGCCGGTTCGAGTACATCGTCTCCGATACCCAGATCACCGGAATCGTAGACTATGCCCACACACCAGATGCGCTGGAGAATGTACTGAACACCATTCAGCAGATCCGGAACCCGAACCAGCAGGTAATTACGGTGGTGGGATGTGGTGGCAACCGCGATGCAGCCAAACGCCCGCTGATGGCCGACCTGGCTTGCCGCTTAAGCGATAAGGTGGTACTTACATCCGATAACCCGCGCTTCGAGGAGCCACAGGCCATACTGGAGGAGATGCAGAAAGGCGTAAGGCCCATCGATTACAAAAAAACGCTTTCGGTGCTCGATAGGAGGGAGGCAATCAGAACGGCCTGCATGCTGGCCTCCACACACGATATAATATTGGTGGCAGGCAAAGGGCACGAGACTTACCAGGAGGTAAAGGGGGTAAAGCACCCATTCGATGATAAGCAGGTACTGCAGGAAACGTTTCAGCAATTAGGAAAATAGACAACCAAAACAAACTAAAGCAACACCCAACACAATTACATGCTCTATCACCTCTTTACATACCTCGATCGTGAGTTTGATGTCCTGGGAGCCGGTGTGTTCCAGTACATATCCTTCAGGGCGGGTATGGCGACTCTTGTGTCTTTATTGATTGCCATGATCTTTGGTGGCAAGCTCATAAAAGTGCTGCAGCGTAAGCAGGTAGGCGAAAGTATCCGCGACCTGGGCCTGGAAGGGCAGCTGGAAAAGAAGGGAACACCTACTATGGGTGGCCTTATTATTCTGCTGGCTATTCTGGTGCCGACCCTGCTCTTTGCCCGGCTCGATAATGTATACATCCTGCTGATGCTGGTTTCTACAGTGTGGCTCGGCCTTATCGGGTTCCTGGACGATTACATCAAAGTTTTCAAGAAAAACAAAGAAGGGCTGGCAGGCAGGTTCAAGATTTTAGGCCAGGTGGGGCTGGGTATTATCGTGGGGCTTACGCTCTATTTTAACGACGATGTGGTGGTACGGCAGTATATTTTTTCAGATGGAAGTACTTCGGCTGTGAATGCCTCTACCAGGTGGATCGATGTGAAGTCGATGATCACGACCATCCCGTTCCGGAAAAACAATGAGCTGGATTACTGCAACCTGTTCTCTTTTGCAGGCCCTGCTTTTCAGGACTGGACGTGCTACCTCTACATCCCGTTCGTGATACTGGTCATTACAGCAGTATCGAACGGAGCAAACATTACCGATGGTATTGATGGCTTGGCTGCAGGGACATCGGCTATTATCGGCATGACACTGGCTATTTTTACCTACGTATCGGGTAACACCATTTTTGCTGATTACCTCGACATCATGTTTATTCCGAACTCCGGGGAGCTGGCTATTTTTTGTCTTGCTTTTGTGGGGGCCTGTGTTGGCTTCCTGTGGTACAACTCGTATCCGGCACAGGTGTTTATGGGCGACACCGGGAGTCTGGCCATTGGCGGTATTATAGCGGTACTTTCGCTGATAGTCAGAAAGGAACTGCTGATCCCGATTCTGTGCGGCATCTTCCTGGTAGAGAATCTGTCGGTGATGCTGCAGGTGAGCTACTTTAAGTACACCAAAAAGAAATACGGCGAGGGGCGGCGCATCTTTAAAATGGCACCGCTGCACCACCATTACCAGAAGCGCGGTTACCACGAATCTAAAATAGTGTCGAGGTTCTGGATCATGGGCATTATGCTCGCTATTCTGAGCCTGGCCACCCTGAAACTGAGGTAGATAAAGAAGAAACCCTTGAATAAAAACGGCCTGTTTTCCTTTTGGAGGGCATTTTTATCTGAATAATTAACTAAAAAAGAGGCAACGGCAGGAGCAGAGTCCCGTAAAGGCTGAATTTCCTGAAAGAACCTGAGCCTCAAAAAATAAGCAGTACCCTTGGCCAATCAGAGCCCTGAAATGCTTTGGAAGGGCAAATTCATTTGAATAATTTAAACATGCTGCAGTTGCCGGCATACACCGAACCGAATACTAAAAACGAACTATGAAAATAGCCATACTGGGAGCAGGAGAGAGTGGAGTTGGCGCTGCTATGCTGGCAAAGGCAAAAGGACTGGACGTGTTTGTGTCGGATATGGGGCAGATCAAGCAGGTGTACAAAGACAAGCTTGCTGCAGCCGATATTCCTTTTGAGGAAGGCCAGCACTCGGAGGCACGCATTCTGGCGGCAAACGAGATCATAAAAAGCCCTGGCATTCCGGACAAAGCTTCCCTGGTGCAGGAGGCAAAGAAACGCGGTATTCATGTTATTTCAGAAATAGAGTTTGCCGGGCGCTATACTGATGCCAAATTTATCTGCATTACAGGCACCAATGGCAAAACCACTACCACGCTGCTCACTTACCACCTGCTCAAGAGCGCCGGCCTGAATGTAGGCCTTGCCGGAAACATAGGAGAGAGCCTGGCGGAGAAAGTAGTGGAGAATAAGTTCGAGTATTACGTAGTGGAGCTGAGCAGTTTTCAGCTCGACAACATGTACCAGTTTAAGGCGCACATCGGGGTGCTGCTGAATATTACACCAGATCACCTCGATCGCTATGAGTACAGTCTGGAGAAATATGCGGCCTCCAAGTTGCGGGTGGCGCAGAACATGATGGGCTCCGATTTCTTCGTGTTCAATGCCGATGATGCGAACATCGCCAGTACTTTTAAGTCTGAAATGTTTGGTGGCACCACGGTTCCTTTTTCCTTACAAGGGGCTGATAATGCGAAAGTGTCTTACCAGGGCAAGGAGGTAAAAGTAGGGATGCAATTTTACGAAGGCACCATCGATACTTCGGCCTCGCCGCTTATTGGCAAGCACAACCAGTACAACACCATGGCCGCTGTAACGGTAGCCAAGCTACTGGGGCTGGAAGATGAGCAGATAGCAACTGCACTTGGCACGTTCAGAAATGCCGAGCACCGCTTGCAGGAAGTAGGCGTGGCAAAAGAAGTAACTTATATAAACGACTCCAAAGCGACCAACGTGGAAGCGGTGTGGTATGCGCTGGAAGGCATAAAAAAGCCTATTATCTGGATTGCAGGCGGCGTAGACAAAGGCAACGATTATAGTGTGCTGCAGGAGCTGGCCAAAGAGAAGGTGAAAGTGCTCATCTGCCTGGGCCTCGATAATGCCAAGCTGCAGGAGTCATTTAAGAGAATAGTGCCGGTTATGGCCGAAACCACCTCCATCGAGTATGCTGTGCGCTTAAGTCGCTCACTGGCCGAGCCCGGAGATGTGGTGCTGCTTTCGCCGGCCTGTGCCAGCTTCGATTTATTTAACAATTACGAACACAGGGGGCAGCGATTTAAAGAGGCTGTGGAGAAAATAGTATTGAAAAAGTAGTGCGTTAACTTTTAGCCAAAGAGTGGATATGGTAAAGCAGTGGTTGCAGCAAAACCTGAAAGGCGATGCTGTACTTTGGGGGATAGTATTTTGCTTTTCATTGATAAGCGTAGCCGTGGTGTATTCATCAACCGGAACGCTGGCGTACAAGCAGCAGGAAGGAAATACAGAATATTACCTGATCCGGCACTCTGCCCTGATTTTAATCGGCCTGGGCTTTATGTGGGCGGCTCATAAAATTAACTACCGCTACTACTCCAAGCTTTCCTTGCTCGCCCTGATCTTATCAGTACCCTTGCTGATCATTACCTATTTCTATGGCTCTAACATAAACGAAGCCTCTCGTTGGTTAACCATTCCGGTTATTAAGCAGACTTTTCAGCCATCCGACTTAGCCAAGCTGGCACTCATTTCTTACCTGGCCAGCATGCTCTCGAAGCGGCAGGACAAACTCGACAGCATTAAACACACACTGGGCCCTATTTTCGCCTGGACCATTGCCATTTGCGGTCTAATTGCCTTATCAAACACTTCTACAGCGGTGCTTCTGTTTATCACATGCCTGTTGCTGATGTTCATTGGCCGTGTTTCGCTTAAGTCGATGACGGTGGTTGTGATAGCCGGGCTGTTGCTCGGAACCATTGCGCTGGCAGCAGGGCAAAGGATGGGCACTGCTACGAACCGTGTAAAAGACTGGCTCGACCCGACAGATATTCCATTTCAATTAGAACAATCATACATCGCCATTGCCACAGGTGGCGTGGTAGGTAAAGGACCCGGCAACAGCGACCAGCGCGATATTTTGCCGCACCCTTACTCCGATTTTATCTACTCGATTATTGTTGAGGAATATGGCCTGATAGGAGGGGTAAGTGTGCTGCTGCTGTACCTGGCGCTGCTCTACAGGGGGCTGGTAACGGTAAGTAAAAGTAACGGGGCCTTCGGCGGTTTGCTTTCGGCGGGGCTTAGCTTTAGCCTGGTCATGCAAGGCATGATCAACATGGGAGTAGCGGTTGGGTTAGGGCCAGTAACTGGTTTGCCGCTGCCACTTCTGAGTATGGGTGGAACTTCACTTATTTTTACTGGTATTTCGCTGGGTGTAATTTTAAGTGTTAGCCGTGGGGAAAAGGCTATTACGCAGGCAGCCATGAACGAAAACCCTAAGCGACCGGTGAATGCCTGATAAGACAAGACCATACCGGATAATCATTAGTGGTGGCGGCACAGGCGGGCATATATACCCGGCAGTAGCCATTGCCAACCAGTTGAAGGCGCTGAACCCCGAAACAGAAATTCTGTTTGTAGGGGCAAAAGGCCGCATGGAAATGACACGGGTGCCGGAGGCAGGCTATAAAATTGTAGGCCTCTGGATAAGCGGATTGCAGCGCCGCCTCACCCTCGATAATTTATCGTTTCCGCTTAAGGTGTTGTCGAGTGTGCGGGCATCGCACCAGATTATAAAAGAATTCAAACCTGATGCCGTGGTGGGTGTGGGTGGTTATGCCAGTGGCCCTTTGTTGTATGCTGCCACTGCCCGTAAAATTCCGTCTCTCATTCAGGAGCAGAATTCTTATGCAGGCATCACAAATAAGTTGCTGGCTAAACGGGTAAGCAAAGTATGTGTGGCTTACCCCAATATGGAAGCTTTTTTCCCGGCAGAGAAGCTGGTGCTGACGGGCAACCCGGTTCGTAACGACATCATGGATAGCCATACGAAGCGGCAGGAGGCCCTGGAGCATTTTGGCCTGACGGCAGCGCACAAAACTATTTTGGTTATAGGAGGGAGCCTCGGAGCCCGCACCATTAACCAGAGCATAGCAGCCGGGCTGGCAGAAATTGCTGCCGCAGGTTACCAACTAATCTGGCAGACAGGCAAGTCCTTTTTTCCGGAGGCACAGGAGGCCGAAAAGCAGTATGCAGGCAAAGGCATCAAGGCATTCGAATTTATTAAACGAATGGATTTAGCCTATGCTGCTGCCGATGTAGTTATTTCGAGAGCTGGCGCATTGTCTATTTCGGAGTTATGTCTGGCAGCCAAACCGGCCATATTGGTGCCTTCGCCTAATGTGGCAGAAGACCACCAGACTAAAAATGCGATGGCTCTGGTGCAGCAGGAGGCAGCCTTACTAGTCCGCGACGCGGAGGCCAAAGCAGAAGTAGTAAAGGCGGCCTTGCAACTGGCAGCAAATGAGAAGGAGCAGCAGCGACTTTCTATAAATATTCAGAAACTGGCAAGACCCAATGCGGCAGCCGACATAGTAAAAGAACTTATTAGCTTAATAAAATGAAACTGGAAACCTTTAAGTACATCTATTTTCTTGGTATTGGCGGCATCGGTATGAGTGCGATTGCCCGCTGGTTTCATGCGAAAGGGTTTCCGGTTTGGGGCTACGATAAAACACGCACTCCTTTATCAGAGGCACTGGAGCAGGAAGGAATTGTGGTGCATTATACCGATGATGTAAAGGAGTTACCAGAAGAAGTACTGCAGCATAAAGAGGAAACACTTGTAGTCCTGACGCCAGCTATTCCGGCAGATCATGCAGAGTGGGCGTTTTTTAGGGAGCAGCACTATACCATTCAAAAGCGCTCACAGGTATTGGGTATTATCACGGCCTCTGCCTATACCATTGCTGTGGCAGGCACGCATGGCAAAACCACTACATCGTCTATTGTGGCGCACCTGTTACATAGTGCCGGCGTAGACTGCTCTGCTTTTCTGGGAGGCATTGCCACCAACCTGAATTCGAACCTGCTGATAGGCAGTGGTACCGCAGGCAATGAAGTAGTCGTGGTAGAAGCCGATGAGTTTGATCGTTCGTTCCTGACATTGTTCCCGGATATTGCCATCGTAACCTCAGCCGACCCGGATCACCTGGATATTTATGGTGATAAGGACGAACTGGTGCGTACGTTTCAGAAATTTATCGGTCAGATAAAACCAGGCGGTACGCTTATCATTCACGACAGCATTCAGGAGAGCCTGGCAGAGAGCGTGCAGCCGGGCGTGCAGGTCATTAAATATGGTTTACATAGCGGTGAGGCCCGGATAAAGGATCTGACCATTGAAGGGCGATGGTTTAAGTTTAATGCTTTAACGCCTCTGGGTGCTGTTGCCAGGCTAGAGCTTGGTTTGCCAGGATTCCACAATGTAGAAAACACCCTGGCAGCACTGGTGGCAACGCAATTGCTCCAAATAGAAGAAGATAAAATAAGAGAGGGTGTAAAGAGCTATAAAGGAGTGAAACGCCGTTTCGAATTTGTGTATGAGGGAGAGGGTAAAACCTATGTGGATGACTATGCACATCACCCCCGTGAGATCGAAGCTTTTCTGACTTCACTTCGTGCACTTTTCCCAGATAAGAAGCTGAAGGTAATTTTTCAGCCGCACCTCTACAGCCGTACCCGCGACTTTGCCAGTGGGTTTTCTGAGAGCCTTAGCCTGGCCGATGAGCTTGTTTTGCTGGATATATACCCTGCACGCGAGCAGCCAATACCTGGAATAACCTCTGATATTATATTATCTGGAGCATTATGCAAAAAAAAATCCATATTAAGCAAAGAAGATGTTTTGCATAATTTCCTGGAGAATCTTGATTTTGACGTGCTGGCGACCGTAGGAGCCGGCGATATAGACACACTTGTTCTGCCGCTGAAAAATTTATTTAAAAATAGGAGGGATGGGCTTGAATAGTAAATTAAAATCTTTAATTTTTGCAGCTTGTAGCATAATTACCATCGGCGCACTTGCAGGTTTTGCCTCATCAAAGCAAAATGTTAAAACATGCAAAAAAGTGTCTATTAACATTGACAATGAATATAACAATTACTTTATTGGAGATAAGGAGGTAAGAGACCTGCTGACCCGGGAGGGAGATAGAAAATTGGAAGGACTACCGAATCAGCAGATCGACCTGAAAAACCTGGAAAAGCGAATTGAGGCGCATAGTTTTGTAAAAGAAGCTGATGTTTTCAGAGGATTGGATGGCAACATTCAGGTTCATGTAAAACAGAACAGACCCATTGCAAGAATTATACGACCAGACCAGGATGTTTACATCGACGCCGAGGGCACTATGCTCCCGCTATCCAACAGATATACCGCTCGTGTTATTCCTATTACCAAGTCGGCTTCAGTAAAGCCTTTTAGCAGTAATTTTTTTCAGGACTCAACCGGACAGGCTTATCTTGCGCTGGTACTGCGCATAGAGAAAGATGAGTTCTGGAAAGCACAGTTGGCCCAGATGCATATCGATGGCAAGGGCATGGTCTCCTTTTTGCCTCAGGTGGGCGAGCATACGATTGAGTTTGGCAGGCCAGACCAATTAGATGCGAAGTTTAAGAAGTTAATGGTCTTTTATAAAGAGGTGCTGCCTGTAATGGGTTGGGACAAATATAAAAGAGTGAACGTAGCGTTTGAAGATCAGATTATTTGTGAATAATATAAACCAGGATATGCAAAGCGACAAAATAGTAGTAGGCTTGGACATCGGCACAACCAAAGTTTGCGCACTTGTGGGTCGGAAAAATGAGTTTGGAAAGCTGGAGATTTTAGGGATGGGCAAAGCCCAGTCTGAGGGAGTGGTACGTGGCATCGTCAGCAACATCGACAAGACCGTAGATGCGATCAGGAAAGCCATCCGACAAGCAGAGGAGCAGTCAGGAATAAACATCGGGGTAGTGAACGTTGGCATAGCCGGCCAGCATATCAAAAGCCTGCAGCACAATGGCAGCATTACCCGCCAGGTAACCGACAACGAAATAACCGTAGACGATGTAAATCGCCTGACCAACGACATGTACCGGCTCGTGACACCTCCCGGCAGCGAAATCA
This sequence comes from Pontibacter qinzhouensis, assembly GCF_008017455.1. Lineage (GTDB taxonomy): Bacteria > Bacteroidota > Bacteroidia > Cytophagales > Hymenobacteraceae > Pontibacter > Pontibacter qinzhouensis. The sequence continues at coordinate 36,226 of NZ_VRTY01000049.1, forward strand.
TTCATGTGATGCCGCAGGAGTACAAAGTAGATTACGAAGAAGGTATCGTAGATCCGGTGGGCATGTCTGGTGTTCGCCTGGAAGGTAACTTCCACATCATCACCGCGCAGTCAAACGCCATCAACAACATTAACAAGTGCATCAGTCGGGCGGGCCTCGAAATAGACAACCTGATACTGGAACCGCTGGCATCCTGTATGTCTGTTTTAAGCGACGAAGAGAAAGAAGCCGGTGTAGCCCTGGTAGATATAGGGGGAGGAACCACAGATTTAGCAATTTTCAAGGACAATATAATCCGGCATACAGCAGTTTTACCTTTCGGGGGCAATATTATAACTTCGGATATTAAGCAAGGCTGCATGGTGATGCAAAACCAGGCAGAGCAGCTGAAAGTGAAATTTGGGAAGGCCATTGCAGACGAAGCCTCTGAAAACGAGATTGTTTCTATACCCGGATTGCGTGATCGTACGCCAAAAGAGATATCTTTGAAGAATCTTGCTTATATCATTGAAGCAAGAATGGAAGAGATTGTTGAACTCGTTTACGCAGAAATTGTTAGATCAGGATACGTAAAAAGTCTGGCAGCAGGGATTGTGATTACCGGTGGAGGTGCCCAACTGCAAAACTTAATGCAGCTGGTAGAGTACATTACCGGCATGGATACCCGCATCGGGTACCCGAACGAACATCTGGGCAAATCGAAGATAGACGCTGTAAAAAGCCCTATGTATGCTACTTCGGTAGGATTGGTGCTGGCAGGCTATCAGTCGATTGATCAGAGAACCACCCACTACGAGAAGGTTCCTCAGCAGGAGGAGTATCAGAAGCCAGTACCTAAGAACAACACCAGCACCAGCAGCTCTAGTAATAGCAGCAGCAGTAGTAGTAGCGGAGGTAGCTTGTTCCAGAAACTGAAAGGCTTCTTATCGGATGATATTGATAATAAACAAAGTTATTAACCCAAAATTGAGCAGGAGAAAATAGCATGACTTCAATGTACAGCTTTGACTTACCGTCTAACGAGAAGTCCATCATCAAGGTGATTGGTGTCGGTGGCGGTGGCAGCAATGCCGTTAACCACATGTATAACCAAGGCATCAAAGATGTTGAGTTTATAATTTGCAATACAGATGCCCAGGCCCTTAAAAGCAGCGGTGTTCCAAATAAACTGGCTATTGGCCAAAACTTAACCGAAGGTCTTGGTGCAGGAGCTAACCCTGAGAAAGGAAAGCAGGCTGCCCTTGAGAGCAAGGAAGAAATCAGAGAAATGCTGAGTGCCGATACTAAAATGGTATTTATTACGGCGGGTATGGGCGGTGGTACCGGTACAGGTGCAGCCCCTGTAATTGCCAAAGTAGCCAAAGAGCTCGGTATTTTAACAGTTGGTATTGTTACAGCTCCTTTTGTTTTCGAAGGAAAAAAGAAAAAGGTAGCTGCTGAAAATGGCGTGAAAGAGCTTAGCGAAAACTGTGACACTATTCTGGTGATCCTGAACGACAAGCTCCGCGAGATGTTCGGTAACCTGACTATAAGAGAGGCATTTGCAAAAGCAGATAACGTATTAACCACAGCTGCCAAATCTATTGCTGAAATTATAACAGTTACAGCTGAGGTAAACGTGGATTTTGAAGACGTTAAAACTGTAATGAAAGACTCTGGTGCTGCCGTAATGGGATCTGCCACCACCGAAGGCGAAGGCCGTGCCTTGCGTGCTGCCGAAGAAGCCCTGTCTTCTCCATTGCTGAACAACACCGATATTCATGGAGCGCAAAAGATATTGCTTTCTATAATGTCTGGTGAGCAAGCCGAGCTTGAAATGGATGAACTGACCGAAATCACGGAGTACATCCAGGACAAAGCTGGTCAGGAAGCTGAAGTTATCTTCGGTCATGGCATCGATTCTAATTTGGGTCAAAGCATTCGTGTAACTGTAATTGCTACGGGCTTTGCCAAGAGCGCCGAAGAAATGCTGGAGCCAAAAAAAACAGTTTTTGACCTCAATAGCCAGAAGCAGATTGTAAATGAGCCTGTAAGAACAGAAACGCCTGCGTTTGTACCGCCTGCTCCTGCTCCGGTAGCTGCTCCGGCACCTACTGCTTACCAGGAGCCAGCGCCACAGCAGCAACACCATCAGCAGCATCAGCAGGATGTGCGCCGCCCAATAGAGCAGCCTAAGCGCATTGTGCACGATCTGGGAGCTTCGCACCAGAACCACCATAACAGCTACGGCAACATTGAGCCAGATCATAGAGCGATGGAGTTGGAGCGCATAGCACATGAGCGCGAGCTGATGCAGCGCAAAGCAGAAGAAAGACGTGAGCGCCTGCGCATGCTGAGCACTGAGATCACTTCTGAGGCCATTAAAGAGAAACTGGAGGTGCCAGCTTACCTGCGCCGTAATGTATCGTTAGACCGTGTGGCACACTCATCAGAGCGCACTGTCTCCCGGTTTAATCTGAATGATGATAACGAGATATTAGGAGATAACAGATTCTTGCATGATAATGTAGACTAATTTACCCGACACTCCTGCTCAAAAACGATACGGCCAGCAAGTAAGCACTTGCTGGCCGTATCGTTTTTATATGGAAGTACCCTTGAGGTGTTTTCTATCAAAACCTTTTGGAAGAGTGTTTTCATTAGAATAATTTGCTTTTTGATTGCTGCTTGCTGGTTGTTTATTGCTGATTGTTGAATTTTTTAGGATGAGCTTATTTCATCCTCTCATCTTCAAATTAACAATAAGAGAATAACAACCAGCAATTATTCTAGCTCAAGTTGTGCGGTAGCTGCTCTTACTAATGTATTGCGGCAGTCCACAACAGGGAGAACACCTTTGCCAGGTGCACAAAATGAGGATCCAGTGGTTGAGCGTTCAGCGAGTGGGGGAAGGGCCCTCGATTTCTATTTTCTTGATTTTTTTGGTTCTTTTTGTATCAAGATAAAAAGAACAAAGACACCAGCAATGAAATAGCCTCACTCAGCTGGCGCAGCAAGAAAAGCTACTCTGCTAACTTAGGCACCAATAGCCATTGCTTTTGGCTCTCGCCCACAAGATCCCGAAGGGATGACAAAGGGGGTGACATAGGCCGAATGATCAATTCGCTGCTACCACACAACCAGCAATTATTCTAATGAAATAGGCCTCCGGAAGAATTTTGGCCTGTTTTGATACAAGGGTTACAGCCTTAGAATTTAAGGAAGATATCAATTTGCTGCTCTATCAGGTCGAGGTACAGTTTGTTGGTGAGTGTGTTGCCATCAAAGTTTTTATTAACAAAAGCTAGCTTAGGCTTTAGCGCCAGTACGTGCATGCCCAGGTAATTAAAAATATCGGTGAGGTGGCTCATCGCCATACCGCTGCCTTGCATACCCGACGACAGACCAACCATGGCGGCTTTCTTGTTATTAAAGGTGTTTGGGTAGTCCAGCCCGTCAATAAAAGCCTTTAGCACACCCGGAAACGAGTTATTGTATTCCGGAACGATGAACACAAACTTTTCGGAGAACCCTAGTAACTGGCTCAGTCTGTTAAACTCTTCGTTTTTGCCCGTGTTGTGGTAAAGGGCAGAACTTATAAAGTCTGCAGGAAGTTCGGCCAGGTCCAGCACCTGGTACGTTACACCACGCTGTTCGAGCAGGGAGGCATATAATTTAACAATGGCACTCGTGGTAGATTCAGGCCTGTTGGTGCCTGATATAATCGTAATCATGGGCGGATTTAGATTTACTGTATACAAAAAGCTGATGCCTTGCCGAAGCCGGATAGCAGGGTGTATGCTGAGGCAAGGGCAGGCTTTCAGGATACAAGTAAACCAAAAAAGGCGAAACATGTTTTGTTTCGCCTTTCCTTTTGAAATAAAATGTGCCTTAAGCTACGTTTTCTGACGTTGCTTTAGCGCTTATGTACTCTCTGTTCATGATCGCAATGTTCTCAAGCGAGATACCTACCGGGCATTCGGCAGCGCAGGCGCCTGTATTAGAGCAGGCACCAAAACCTTCGATATCCATTTGGGCCACCATATTCTCTACACGGGTTTTGCGCTCTACTTTACCTTGCGGCAGCATAGCCAGCTGCGATACCTTGGCGCTCACAAACAACATAGCCGAAGCATTTTTACAAGCCGCCACGCAGGCACCACAACCAATACAGGTCGCAGCGTCAAACGCTTTGTCTGCAATAGTTTTCGGAATCGGAATTTCGTTTGCATCTGGCACACCACCTGTGTTTACCGATACATAACCACCTGCCTGCTGAATACGGTCAAACGCCGAACGGTCAACAATCAAGTCTTTATAAACCGGGAAAGCGGCTGCTCTCCAGGGCTCAATGGTAATGGTATCGTTGTCTTTAAAGCTGCGCATGTGTAGCTGGCAGGTAGTGGTGCCACGCTCAGGCCCGTGGGCACGACCGTTAATAAAGAGGCTGCACATCCCGCAAATTCCTTCACGGCAATCGTGATCGAAAGCGATTGGATCTTCTCCTTTAATAAGCAATTCCTCATTTACCACATCCAGCATCTCCAGGAAAGACATGTCCGGAGAAATGTTTTTAACCGGATAGGTTACCAGCTGCCCGGGGGTATTCATATTTCGTTGGCGCCAAACCTTTAACGTCAGGTTCATTAGTTTAGCATTTGGGTTATTACCAGCCATTTCTTTCTTTAATTAGAAATTAAAATTATGAATTAGAAATTGTATTAGATCTGATGCGTTGCTGTTAACACGTATGTTAAGTCAATCATTTCTAATTTTGAATTTCTAATTTTTAATTACTCACCTACTTGTAGCTACGCTGCGTCAGTTTCACGTTCTCGAACTTGAGCTCTTCTTTATGCAGAATTGGCTCCTGGCCTTCGCCGGCATATTGCCAGGCAGCTACATAAGCATAGTTCTCGTCGTCGCGCAGGGCCTCGTTTTCCGGTGTCTGAGATTCTTCTCTGAAGTGACCTCCACAAGACTCATTTCTGTTCAGAGCATCGTCTACCATCAGTTCTCCGAGTTCCAGGAAGTCAGCTACACGGTGGGCTTTCTCCAGCGTCATGTTCAGTTCTTCGTTCACACCGATCACTTTCACATCTCGCCAGAATTCAGCGCGCAGTTTTTTGATCTCCTGCTTCGCAAATTTCAGACCTTCGGCATTACGTGCCATTCCGCAGTAGTCCCACATAATCTGGCCTAATGCTTTATGGAAATCGTCTACCGTGCGGGTACCATTAATAGAAAGCAGTTTGTTCGTAATGGCCATCACGTTTTGTTCTGCTTCTTTAAAGGCAGGGTGGTCGGTGCTCACTTTGGTTGCAGGCATTTCGGCCAGGTAGTTACCAATAGTGTAAGGTATAACGAAATAACCATCGGCAAGGCCTTGCATAAGCGCAGAGGCACCTAAACGGTTTGCGCCGTGGTCAGAGAAGTTACACTCACCGGTGGCGTATAAACCAGGTAGGTTCGTCATCAGGTTGTAATCTACCCAAAGACCACCCATGGTGTAGTGCACAGCAGGGTAAATCCGCATCGGGCTTTCGTATGGGTTCTCGTCGGTAATTTTGGCATACATATCGAAGAGGTTACCATACTTGGCACTGATGGCGCTTAAACCATCTCGCTTAATAGCATCGGCAAAATCGAGGTATACAGCCAGGCCCGATGAACCTACGCCACGGCCTTCGTCGCAAACTAATTTTGCGTTACGGGAAGCCACGTCGCGTGGTACCAGGTTACCAAAGGCAGGGTATTTACGCTCCAGGTAGTAATCGCGATCAGCTTCAGCAATATCGCTTGCCTTGATCTCACCTGTCTGCAATTTCTTGGCAAGTTCTATCGTTTTTGGAACCCAAACCCGTCCGTCATTACGAAGCGACTCCGACATTAGCGTTAGCTTAGACTGGTGGCTTCCTGATACCGGAATACAGGTCGGGTGAATCTGGGTGTAGCAAGGGTTAGCGAACAGTGCTCCTCTGCGGTGTGCTCTCCAGGCTGCCGTAGTGTTAGAACCCATGGCGTTGGTAGAGAGGAAGAATACGTTACCATAACCACCAGTAGCCAGTACCACAGCATGTGCACTGTGCGACTCCACTTTACCTGTAATCAGGTTACGGGTCACAATACCGCGTGCCTTGCCATCAACCATCACCAGGTCCAGCATTTCAGTACGCGGGTACATCTTCACTTTGCCGTAAGCAATCTGGCGGTTCAGGGCAGAGTAGGCACCCAGCAGCAACTGCTGACCAGTCTGGCCACGGGCATAGAACGTACGCGACACCTGCGCACCACCAAAAGAGCGGTTAGCCAGCAGGCCGCCATATTCGCGGGCAAAAGGCACGCCCTGCGCCACACACTGGTCTATGATGTTAACAGATACCTGGGCCAGACGGTAAACGTTTGCTTCGCGGGCACGGTAGTCACCACCTTTAATGGTATCGTAAAATAAACGGAAAATAGAGTCACCATCGTTCTGATAGTTTTTAGCGGCATTAATACCACCTTGTGCCGCAATAGAGTGCGCGCGGCGAGGAGAATCCTGGTAGCAGAAGGCTTTTACGTTGTAGCCCAGCTCACCAAAAGTAGCAGCAGCAGAGGCGCCGGCCAAACCGGTTCCTACCACTATAATGTCGTATTTACGCTTGTTCGCCGGGTTTACCAGCTTTACATTAAATTTATGTTTATCCCACTTCTCAGCCAACGGCCCTTCAGGGATCTTAGAATCTAATATCATAGTAAAGGAACTAGTTTATTGTTGAGAGAAAAAGAAATAGATTGGAATAATGGCGAAGCCAAGGCAAACCAGCACCGAAAAGGCAAATCCGAAGATCTGGATAAACGGTGTATATTTCTTGTGAGTGAGGCCCAGCGACTGAAAAGCACTCTGGAAACCATGGATCAGGTGATAAGCCAGTGCAATCATGCCAAGCACATAAATCAGCACGTACCACCATACCTGAAAAGACTGAACTACTCGAACGTAAAGGTTCTCATACTCCACATCTTCAATCACTACCGGGTCCAGACCGCCAAAACGGGCAGGCACGAAGAAGTTCCAAAGGTGAATGATGAGGAAAACAAGAATAACGGTACCCAACAACCCCATGTTACGGGAGGCCCAGGTGCCGGTGTTCTGCTCCGGGTGATTCTCCGCGTAGTTAATTGGCCGGGCGGAGCTGTTGCGGCGATTTAGTACAATGGCATCATAGATGTGGAAAAGGAAACCTAACAATAAAACAATTTCCATGGTCCGGATAATACCGTTATGTGCCATGAAATGTGAATAGAGGTTAAATGCCTCTCCGCCATCATTCCTGAATAAGGTCAGGTTTCCGAGTAAATGAACCACCAGGAAGGAGCAGAGGAAAAGGCCAGTGATAGACATCACGATCTTTCTCCCGATTGTACTGGAAAACGTTTTTGTAAACCAATTCATTTGTAACAGTTAAGGGTTATAGAATTAAGCATTTATATCGCCCAAAGTTACATGCCGGTCTTTTATGAAACAATTCTTGTATCTATTTTGAATCAATCTAAATTACCAACTACGTAACTTATATTTCGTAACTAGAAAACCCGCTTCTTACCAGGATGTTTACAATATTATTCCTTTATTTTAGTTAAAAATTAACTGTTGCTCCTTTCAGGCTAACCTTTGTCCTATGTTAAATAGTTTACGCTTAAGGTTCCAGTTGCCTTCTGTATGGTGGTTGTTGGGACTTATACTGCTGCTGTTTTCTACTTCTGCTGCTCAGGCAACACACATCCGGGCTGGCGACATCACGGCCAAAAGAGATACGACCCCAAACCCTAATCCACGCCGCTTCTTCTTTACCATGGTCATATACCGCGACACCAGTCCGGGAAGCGCTGAAATGGAATCGGAACCAGAAATATTTGATGGATTGGTATTTAGAAAGGTGCGGGTAGCCAGCGTGGTTCCAATAGGCAACGATACAGAAAAACACACCTTCCGTTGGGAAACTACTTTTCCGGCCGATGGCACCTACACCGCCTCCTGGACCGGGATAAATCGCAATAATAATATTCTTAACTTGTCGGCACCCTCCGATCAGCATAGTTTTTACATTCAAACTACGATTAATATTAACTCGCTTCGTGGTTTTAACAGTACGCCGGTGCTGACTGTAGATCCCATAGACCTGGGAATGGTAGGTCGTAAATTCGTACATAACCCGGGTGCTTTTGATGCAGACGGCGACAGCCTTGCCTTTAAATTCGTTACTCCCAGAAGGCGCGACCCGATGGGAAATATAATTACTGTTCCGGGCTTTCAGATGCCTCACTTGCTCTTCGGATGCCAGAATTCTCTGGGTACCGGGCCTGCAACTTTTACGCTCGACCCGCTGACAGGGCAACTCGAATGGGATGCACCCTGCCGGAGAGGCGAGTACAATATAGCATTTGTTGTGGAGGAGTGGCGCGTTTCTCCGGGGGGAGGGGCCGTGAAGCTGGGGGAGG